>CAMEEX010000085.1 GCA_945915235.1 uncultured Clostridia bacterium
AAGCTGTGTGCAGTTAAATCCCTGTTTGTGAATGTTCTCAAAAAGATTTTCAAGACTGCTGTGTTCAACATCATGTCCTCTAACACCTATTCTCATATTTATATACCTCTTTTCAAATGATATTTTACATGTGACATATAGCATATTCTACCATTAATAAGCCTATATTTCAATCAGCAAATCGGCATAACCGAACTGACCACAATCTGCAGCTTTTTCCTGCCGTTGTACTCGTTGACGGAAGGATAATAGAGCACGTTCACGCGGCTGCCGTCGCTGTATGCGCGCTCAAGCACATCGTTTATGGAAAACATGACCGCCTCCATCGTGACCTCGGCGTCAAACTGTTTCCCGTCCGCCCCCTGAAAATGTGCCTGCTTTGCGAACGTAAGCCTTGTAAACTGCCCTTCCTTTCCCATGTGTGAAAGGTTCTTTACACGCAGTCCCCTGTCAGCAAAAACAGGCTTTTCATTGCCCTTTCCGAAAGGTTCAAGCACTGACAAATCATTTATAACTCGCTCCGATATGTACTCGAGCGGCATCGGCACATCTATCCATATCTTTAGCGTCAGCTCCTCCTGTGTCAGACCGCAGTTCTCGTTAAGCTTCCTTCTTAACTCGTCCAGCTTGTCAGGCTCAATCGACATACCCGCAGCCATCGGATGTCCGCCGAATTTTGCGAGCAGCTCCCTGCACTGCGTCAGCTTCTCGAACATGTTGTAACTCTCTATGGAACGACCCGAACCCTTAAGACAGCCCTCGCCGTCCGCAAAGACAATCACCGGCTTGTTGTAGCGTTCCCTTATCTTGCCCGCGATTATCCCCACTATGCTCTCGTGACATTCAGGCAGATACACGACGAGCACATTGTCGTCCTTTAACGAGCTGTTCTCTATCATGTCAAAGGCCTTCTCAACTCCCTGTCTGGTGAGCTCCTTCCGCTCCTCATTGAGCGCTAAGAGTTCCCCGGCAAGATGCTCCGCCTCTCCCTTCTCAGTCGACAGAAGCATCTTTATCGCAAGCATCGCCGACTCAAGCCTGCCGCTCGCGTTGAGGCACGGTCCTATGACAAAGCCCACATGATACGAGCTTATGTGTGCCCTGTCAAGCTTATTTAAGTCTATCAGCGCATTGAGTCCGAGGTTGGTCGAGTTCTTAATTTTCTTCAAGCCCAGTCTCACTATCGTCCTGTTCTCACCCTGAAGGTCTACGACATCTCCCACCGTCGCAACCGCGGCAAATTCAAGGAAATCATATATCTCGTCCGCCGGTCTGCCGTACAGCTCAAAAAGCGCCTGTATCAGCTTCATCGCGACGACCGCTCCGCATATCTTCTTCCATGGGTATGTGCAGTCCGCTCTCGCCGGGTCGACAACCGCATCGGCAGGCGGGAGTATCTCCGTCCTCTCTCCGTCCTTCTCATCAAACGGCACCCCGTGGTGGTCTGTCACCACAACGGTCATTCCAAGTGCTTTCGCGTGCGCTATCTGGCTGTACGCGGCAATTCCGTTGTCACAGGTTATTATGACCTGCCTGCCCGCCTCCTGTGCCTCGTCGATGAGCCTTTCATTTATACCGTAGCCGTCCGTAATTCTGTGCGGCACCACATAGTCGACATCTGCACCGAGGCGGTTCAAGCCGCTGTACAGAATGTAAATCGAATTTATTCCGTCGATATCGTAATCGCCCACAATCCTTATCGCCTTACCCGCGTCGACGGCATTTTTCACAATGTCCGCCGCCCTGTCCATATCCTTTAAAAGCCACGGGGAGTGAAGGCTCGACAAGTCCCCGTTTATATACTCCTCATACTGCTCGGGCGTAACTATATCACGGTTTCTTATGACCCTCGCCACCACCTGGTCTATCTTATATTTTTCCCCGATTGCCTTAAAATCGGCGCTCTTTGCGTATACACGCCATTCTTCCTTCACAACTTTTACCTCTGTTTTCCTTACATTCACAAAATGAAACCATCTGTCCCATTATTCCGCAATCAGAACTTTTTTCCCTTGAAATGCAAAACCGTAATGTCTTATTCTCTCCTGTTCTATTCCTCTTGCAATAAGCTCAGCATCATAATTCTTTTCCTCTATCTGTCTGAGGGCGGACTGTGCTGTGTCTTCAAGCGTACACTCACCGTAGGCATCAAACACCTTAAATTCCAGAACTATAGCATTATACTTCTTATCCTCACTTTTAGGAATAAGCATTACATCATATCTTCCCAAACCGCTCTCACGGTTAGACTTAACCTCATATATATCGCGCAGGTCAACAAGCAGCCCAAGCACAAATCCGTGATAGAAACGCTCAGGCTGAGACCTCTTTGATGGTTGTGTTCCTGTATCGAAGCTGCTGAAGGTCGACATTGCAACATCATTCATATACACATTCATTTCCTGCAGACTTCCCTTTAGCAATGCCTCCACAAAAGCATTATAATTAGAGTCATTATCCTCAAACCAGCCCTTGAACATGTTATAGAACATACTCTTTGTCTCCAGATTGGTTATCGTGAGGTGATACCATGGCTCCATAAGCTCGCCCCTGTACTCCACCGTCTCCGGCTTCAAATACCCGCTCGCCATCAAAAGACTCCATATAGCATTTCTGTTTCGTCCAAGCTGGTTGAATACTATCTGTTCATCAAAATTGACAACTATCTCCTTATTATTTATCAAATCTTCCATCATCTGCTTGATATCCGGCGGTGCTGTCTTAATCAACTTACTTATAAGACCATTCGAACTTGTCGAAGCCCAGTATGGCGCAAACTTCTTTTTGTCAAGATAGTTTGTTATCGACCATGGATTGTAAATATCCCTGTGTGAGCCAAATACAAATCCGTCATACCATCTTTTTACCTCTGATTTCTTATCTGGCAACCCGAATTTATCAAGGGAAGCGTATACCTCTTCTTCCGTGAAACCAAAACATGTACAGTATTCATCAGATGTTGTTGTCACAACATTCAGATTATTCAAGTCCGAGAATATTGACTCTTTTGACACTCTTGTAATTCCTGTCATCACAGCCCTCTCAAGGTACGGATTAGTCTTAAACATGGAATTAAACATACTTCGTATAAACGCCGTAAATTCGTCCCAGTAGCCATGTACATACGCCTCCCGCATCGGCGTATCATACTCGTCAAGCAGAATAATTACCTTTTTATCATAGTATTTCTGCATAAAACAGCACATCATATTTACAGCCGATGTACACAGCACATCGGTCATGTCCATTGACATTCTATTAAATATCTCAATCTCATTCTCAACAAGCACTCCGCTCTTCAACAGATAAGCATTCTGATTAAACAATTCTGACACCTTCAGCTTAATCTGCGCCTTTGCATCCTGTAGATTGTTCGCCTTCACGTCAGCAAAGCTTAAAAATATAACCGGATATGTTCCCTGTATCTTTCTATACTTCTCATCTTCCCATATCAAAAGCCCATCAAACAAATCTCCTCTGTTGGCATACCTGTTTGAAAAAAAACAGTTTAACATACTCATATTGAGTGTCTTTCCAAAACGGCGCGGGCGGGTTATGAGCGTCACATCGTCACCCGAGTCCCACCATTTCTTGATAAACTCTGTCTTATCAATGTAAAAATGCTTACTTTCCCTTATATCAGCAAAATTCTGTTTTCCAATGCTTATATTATGCTCCATGTCCCGACCTCCGTTATCAGTTCAAGCCCCTCTTTGCGCCTCATTTTTACAATTTCGTTACACGCATATGTATCTATACTAGCACAATGTATCATCTTAAGCAACATATTCATGTATAAATGCTTTCGGCAAAAACCGCCCCGCCGATATGCAATCTGCCTATCGGCGGGGCGGTTCATAAGATTAAATCTTCTCTGTTAATACGCCCTGTCTACTGTCTGTTGTTTTTCTTTCTTCCGGCTAATGTAAATGTAATTCCAGCCATGAGTACCACTGCAAGCAGCATCCACTGCATAGAGCAGCCTGTCGTGCCTCCCGTGCTCGGAGATACTATATAATCTCCGCTGCCTGTTTCGGCGCCATCACCTGTATCCTTGTCATCAGGCTTATTGTCAGGCTCCGTTGCATCGCCCGGCTTGTCATCACTGCCTCCGTTACTTACAGGTCTGTCCGCGTAAGCGATTGCATAGGTGGAGAACTTGTCCGTCTCGAATGTAAATTCATTAGTCGACTCATTGAAGCTTCCACCGAGCACATCTGTCTCCCCATCATGCAGACGTATTATCTTATACTCTCTTACCATGCTCTTGTCATGATTTAAGAGCTCCGACGGTACCTGTATCGTAATCCTTATTGCTATTCCCGGCTCGTGGAGCTGTGTCTTGTCACCCTCTGCCACCTGCTTAAAAAGGTTCGCATCAAAGAACAGGATATCAGGATTTTCTCCCATTATCTTCTCAGCCTCCTTGATGACGGCTGCCTTATCCTCAGCAGAAATACCTGCTTCATCGGTCTTTGCGATTTCAAGCCATACCCTCGCATTAGCTCCGGCTTCTACCAAAGCCTTCTCTTCCGGCGTGAAAATTCCGTCTGCCGCAATAAGCTGTGACTTGTCATTGTCAAGGACTGCTTCCTCAATCGGTGAGCCCGGAGCTACTTCCGCATCTTTTTCAAAGCTTCCCGTATCTGCTGTTTCAATGTTTCTGTATCTTACCTGACCACAGCTTAAGCAGGTTGACTTCTCGCGGTCGCCGGCCTTGACCCACTCAGACCAGTCATGTCCGGCTGCCGGTATAGTCCGATGAACTCTCTCGAGCTCTGCCTTACATTCGTCTACTGTACAATAGTAAACTTCATCGTAAGAGCCATCTTCCGTACAGGCAGCTTCCACTCTGTTCTCCACGACCGGAGCCTCTGCCTTTACATGGTCTGTAATCGTGAGCTTTCCTGCAACAATGTCACATTATAGTTTGTGTTGGAGCCTTCCTTTGCCGATGCGGTGATAACGTAATCACCCGCTGTCTCGCCCTCTGTTCTTACAAGCAGGATATCCTCTAATTTTTCCCCTGAAACAAGTCCTGTTACCTTATAATTGAAGGAAGGGTCAGCCTTACCGATATGCTTTGCAACATCGTCTACTGTAACTACTGCCTTCGCAGGCTTAATATCAATAACCGCATAACCCGTAAAATCCTCGTAGTTGTCTGCCGTTACTTTATAGTAAACGGTATACTCTCCGGCATTCTTGTAAGTTACCGCTTTTTCGCTGTAAGTAATATTTCCGTCCTCATCTTTTATGCCATAGACAACTTTTACGTTTGCTGCCTCGGCATCAGCAGGCTCGGTTACATTTACTGCTATCCCATATGCCTGTCCGTCATAGTTTCCGGTGTATCCTTCTGCCAAAACCTTCATCTCACCTATAACATCAAGTGTGATTACCGATGTATCAGGTGCCTCACCCTTGCTGTCCGCTGTGTAGACCTCTCCATAAGGATTATAGCTTACGGCAAGTGTGTACGTTCCTGCTACAAGAGTCTGTAAATAGGAAGCCTTTAATACCAGCTTATCCCCTTCAATCTCGTATTCAGATGCAGGAACAGTCTCTACCTCTGCGCTCTTATCCTCTGTCTTTTCTATCATAACGGAAGCGATTGTATTGCCATTTACGAAAATTCCCGTTGTGAGGTCTTTTCCCGAGCTCTTGAAAAACTGCTCAGCCGCCGTTGCTGCTGCATCGGTGTAAACTACAATTCCGTCCGAATTGATTATCACGAAATTGCCTGCATTGTCAGTTATTCTCGCGTAGATTGCACTCTTGTCGTTGGCTGCGATGGAGAATGACTTGCCCTCCGTCCATGTGCCATCGGCATCATAGGTGCTTCCCTTTTCTACCTTCTGATACTCAATCTTAGCTACACCGCTTGTGGCATCTGTTCCTGATATCTTCACATCCACGGTATTCTTGAAGAAATATCCGAATGTGATTGTATTGAGGAAGCTTGTAAATCCGTTCTTTACGACGCTGATTTCACCTTCCGGCAATGCCGCATCCCTGCGGACTGTCACCTTCTTCGTGTCAGTTATGTATCCGTTTTCATCCTTAAGATAGTATGTGACTTCCTTCTGTCCGTCATCTGTTATCTTAATTGTGTTGACCCAGTTTACTCCGTCCTCGGAAATCTGCCAGCCTTCTCCCGGTGTCAGTGTGACATCTCCCGTATACCAGCCGCTGTCATTCTTCGTATCGCCGCTTACCTGTGCCGTCCTGTCTGTCTCAAGGTAGCTTATGCTCCACTCTCTTTCGACATCTTCCGCACCGGCGAGTGTGTAGTTGTCATTGCCAAGTGCTGTTACCTTCGCTGTATGTTTTCCAACTTCTGCTGCGGCATTATCCTCATATACCAATATAAAGCTGTCGCTCTCGTCAGCCTTATTGATTACCTCGGCTGTAATCTTCTGCTCTGTGCCTGTGTATGTAAGGTCAGCCTTGCCCCATGCAAATGCTACCGTCTTGGCTGATATTGAGGCTGTGGTGCTGTCAGGATATACAACAATGTAGTTATCCGCGTCTGTCTTTCCTGCATCATCGCCCGCCCTTGCAACGGCATATGTGCTGTCGATTGATACCGTTTTTTCTGTTCCGACATTCTTATCCGAAAATGTCCCGGCAAGACCCGTAATCACAAGCTCGTCGCCTTCAACACCGGTATCTATTGATGCTGTCACATCGGCTGATGCTGTTGCGTCATATACCTTATCCGCAGCAGTTACCACCGCTGTGATTTTCTTCTTTAATATGGAAGCCTTCACTGTTGCCGGGTATGCAATCGCATAGTTGGAAAGCTTCGTATTTTCTCCTGCCGTGACAGTAACGTCCGTGCCGTACACTGTTACAGTCTTAACATCTGCTGCATTTCTGTCAACAAAGTTTCCTGCAAATCCTGTCACGGTTATCGTCTGTCCTGCCAATCCGGTGTCAACTGTACCTGAAACATTGGCTGTTGTTGTTCCGTCGTATGTTTTATCCTCTGCGGTCACAACCACTGTCACAGGCTTTGGAGAAATCGTGAACTCTCCTGTCGCCGCCGACTCCTCGTAGTTCTCATCCTGTGAATATGTGACTCTTACCACATACTCGCCGGCATCTGTCGGAAGCTCTGTTGTATATGTATCATCTGAGGCACCGCTCTTCTTGTACTCTGTCTTAGATGCTCCTGTGCTCTTTGACTCAGCCTGCGCCTTTATTACAGGCTGTCCGTCATATACCTTGGACATAGCATCTGCATTTATTATCTTTGTCCCGGCATTGGCTGCATCTACACGCTTAACCGTCACGTTAATTGTACTGTCATCTGCATCTGTTCCCTCAGAGGTCTCCGTGAAGTTCTCTCCGTATGGATTGTAGGATACAGTGAGCTTATGCTCTCCTGCCGGAAGTGTATCAAGATATGTTCCCTTGATAACAAGCTTACCATCTGTCACGGCGTAGTCCTTATCTTCTATAAGAACTGTCTCACCGTTTCTTACTGCCTTAACCGTGTTTCCGTTAAATGCAATGCCTGATGTAACATCGGATAAGGTTGTTTTCGTGTACTCTATGCTGTCACTTGCTGTTGCATCGGTGTAAACTACAATTCCTTCTGAATTGATAATCACGAAATTACCCGCATTATCAGTTATTCTTGCGTAAATAGCACTCTTGTCATTGGCTTCCATGGAAAATGACCCGCCCTCGGTCCAAGTGCCGTCTTTGTCAAATACATCACCCTTTGCCACCTTCCGGTACTCAATCTTAGCAATACCGCTCGTTGCATCGGAGCCTGTGATATTTACATCGACTGTCTTTTTGAAGAAATGTTTAAACGTAATGGTATTTAAAAATCCCGTGAAACCGTTATCCTTAATCTTGATTTCTCCCGACGGATAATCTGTGTCAATCTTAAAGCTCTCACTCCTCTTATCCGTGATAAAACCGGTTTCTTTTTCCATCAGGTAATATGCAGCAGTCTGCTCACCCTGTGCGTTGTATTCAAGGAATGTCTGCCACTCACTGCCGTCCGTGGAAATAAGGTATCCGCTCTCAGGTATTATTGTCACATTCGTTACATACCAGTCATCTTTTCCCTTTGTTCCTGAAACTTCAGCAGTTCCCTTTGCAAGATAAGAAATCTTCCAAGCTATCTGTACCTTTGTATTATCTGTTGGCAAAGCATAGTTGTCATTACCAAGAGCTGTTACTTCGGCTGTGTAACTTCCGACTGCTGTCTGCTTGTTGCCATCGTAAGTAAGTGTGAACTTATCTCCACTAACAGCATTAGAAACTTCTGCTGTTACACTCTGCTCACTTCCGGTATAAGTAAGGTCTGTACTGCTCCACTTAAATTCTGCTGTGAGCTTATTGATAGAAGCTGTTGTCTCTGTACCGATTGTGATATCGTAGTTATCGACACCAGTTCCGTTAAACTCTGCCTTTGAGCTGTCTACTGTTACCTTTTTATCTGTTCCTGCGTTCTTATCCTCAAATGTACCTGTGACACCTACAATTGTAATCTTATCGCCAGAAACTAAATCGCTGTCTGCTACAACTGCACTTACAGTCGCATTTGTATTTCCGTCATAAGTCTTGTTTTCTGCTGTTACCGTTGCAGTTACCGCTTTCTTTGTGATTGTAACTGTCGCTGAGCCAGTAAATGAATTATAACCTCTTGCCTCTACTTTATAGTAAATGATGTAAGTTCCTACATTCTTATAAGCAGGGCATTCAGAAAGGTCATATGTTCCTGCCTCTGTTCCGTAAGTTACAACTGCATTTGGAATACTGCCCGTATTAACCGTGATACCATAGCTGTTTCCGTCATATGTCTTTGTCACATTTTCTGCTGTAACACCTGACATATCACTTCCCTGTACTGTGAAGCTAACAGGAGCGGTTGTATATGTCTTGTAGTTGTCTGTCTGTGCCAGAACCGCATACATATAGTAAGTTCCCGGCTCTAAGGTATCATTCTTAATATCTTTCCATTCTGTTCCGTCTGTGTTCTTATCCTCTGTAGAGTAATAATAAGTAACATCCGGATTTTCCTTTGCACCTGTGATATCAGGTGTGCTTACGGTTGTTCCATATTCGTAGCCAGCCATAGAAATGGTAGCTGTCTGCTCTGCTCTTTCGATTTCAAATGTCTTTGTTGCTGAAACAGAGTTACTTCCGTCACTTACTGTTACCCCTGCCACATACTTTCCTGCATTAACAGGAGCTGCTATTGCAGAACCAGTCTTGTTTCCGTCACTGTCTGCCTCATAATATGTAACACTGCCTGCTATTGCCTTTGTAACAGCGGTAATCGCATCATCAACTGTCACATAAGAAGATGTATCGTAGGCATTTCCGTCATAGGTCTTGCCCTTTGCGTCAAGAGAAAGTGTGAGCTTCTTTGCCTCTCCGTGATATGGACAATACTCTGAATTTTCATCCTCTGTACACCAAGCATATACCTTACTGTTATCTGTGCTGTCAGTCTCATAAGTCCAGCTATGTGTATGATTGATTACAAAAGGCTCCAATGTAATATTTCCATAAATTCCTGCTGTGGAAACCTCTGTTCCTGCCGGAATGATTTTATCTGCTGTTGTAAGCACCTCACTTGCTGTCTCTCAGAAAGCTTCCGGTAATGCAACAGCAGGAGTTGTCACTTTCCAGCCGACAAAGGTCTGGTTCTCATTTACGGAATAATCCGGTGCTGTAATTGTACCTGACTTTGTCATGTAATACTTTGTGTTCGCTGATGTTAAATTTGTAAATGTAATATTATTGTATGGATACTTAGTTTCATCCAAAGTTGATGAACTTCCTGTACCATTAGAACCGCCTGCTCCATTTGCTCCACGAACAGACTCCGGAGCATAACCGCTTTTATTAGAATACGGATCTTTTGTCCAGCAAGAACCTGCGTCACCCCCGGCTCCGCCTTGACCACCTTGTCCGCCAGTTCCTACGGAAGCACCATTTCCGCCTGCTCCACCGCCACCGCCGGACTGACCATCCTGTACCCAAAAGTTACCTGAATTAGCACTACTGCTACCTTTTATATAATAGGTGATGCCATGTTTATGCTTATCTACTACCGCCTGCTGGCTTCCTGCCTGACCACCAATTCCGCCTGTTGCACAGACAGTCACATTTCCAATATAAATCTGACCTGATGAATTAGCAGTAATATTCGCAGTAGCAGAACTTCCTGCAACTTTATCTATATAATCATTATTGTTGTTGTCATAATTTCCTGTGACACCATTGGCTCCCACATTACCATTTGCTCCATTGGTTCCAATACCAGCACCGCCTCCGGCAGCACCTCCGCCACCGCTTCCTCCGGCACCTCCAATAACAATATTACCATTACTAGCGTAACTGCCATTAAATGTATTTGTACCTGAAAAAGATTGTGTCAAGCCAATGTTATTTGTTGTTGAATATGAAGACACACTTGAACCATAACTAGAGGCTCTCCAAGACTGATTATAGTATAATGTTTTCTGTCCACTCTGCCCATTACCGGCATTACCTCCTGTTCCTCCAGTTGCATTTAAAGAACCATTTTCTAAAATTGCAATTTTAGAACTATTAGGAACATAGATTGCCGCACCGCCTCCGGTTGCACCACTACCGCCTGCTCCTCCTGCTCCATTTTCAGAATATTTTGCCGTAGTATATGTTATCCCTTGCGTAGTGCCATTAACAATGTTCATACTTCCGGCAGTTCCATTTTCACCGTCTGTACCAGCATATCCATTACCACCTGTGGCAGTTAATGTCTTTCCATCTGCGATATAGATATAGACCGTTGCTCCGCCTGCAATCTTTAATCCATTGCCACCAGCTTCGCTGCTGCTTGTGCTGTCTGCTCCGGTGAATGTCAAATCTTCATCTACATAGTAGATACCGCTTGTCAGTTCTTTTCCTGCATCATCAGATGTCAGTCTGTATATTTTCAAGCCTGTACTGCCTGCCAGTGATGAAAGTGCAGTAGTTGTATCATTATAGACGGTTGCCGCCTGAACGCTTGTTGTCATTCCCGGTAAGTTTACCGATGTGACAACCATTGCCGCTGTAAGCACACCCGTAAGGATACGCTTGGCTGTCATTTTTAATCCTTTCATATTCCTCATCCTTTCTTCTAACACCTTTGAAGCAGTCGGCTGAAAAAGCCTCCTGCCTTCTTCGATGTATGTATTTTTTGTTCCTCTGTTGGTTTCTGTTTTGACTTTATCTCAAATGGTGGTAAATCAGAAAGATTGTCTATCTTTTCCCTTAGTTCCGGTTCAAAGACCGGCTTTAGCAGACATCTTTCTATCTGTACGCCCATTTGCCTTAGTATTCTTTCGGATTCTGCTGTCTCGAATAGTATCTGCATATCCGGATACTTTTCGTGTATCCGCTCTGCCAGTTCCATACCATCCATCGTTATCATACTCATATCAGTAATCACAAGGTCGAATCCATTATCCTGTTGTATCGCCTCCCACGCCGGTGTACCATCTTCATATTCGTCTATCTGCGCGGACGGATATTGTTCACGGAGCGTCGAAACAAGGTTTAACCTGCTTAATTTTTCATCATCAACTAACATTATCCTCATTCCATCACCCCGCTTTTTTCACACAAAAAAGACAGCACATCACGGGTTTTCTGACCCGCGACATGCTGTCTCTGATACGCCTGTTAAATTTATATACCACAAAAGGACAGCTATTTACGCTGTCTGTCTGTCTGTCTGTCTGTCTGTCTGTCTGTCTGTCACGAATTATATTTTTACCATTTATGTATGTCAATGAAGTATTTTTCATGAACCCGACACGCTCCTTTTGGGTATACTGAATATTTTTATATATTCTTATCTATATCATATCACACAAAATGTGACAAAAGTATTACAAATTTTAATTTTTTCATTAAAAATATATTTTTCACATATATTCCATCAACATAAGCAAATGTTAATGTATAATTTTAATTGGCAAAAATAAAGGGAAGAAGTAAAATACCTCTTCCCAATCATACAGTTTTTCTTTATGATGTTAGTTGCGACAAAACAGATAAAGGAGGCTGTATGATGAATACTATTATAGAGGAAAAGCTGATATCTTTCAAGGAGTTGGAACAAAAAGTTTGTGTCAAGTAAACGTTGGCAATTATTCATTTTTCTTTATGACCAACA
>CAMEEX010000086.1 GCA_945915235.1 uncultured Clostridia bacterium
GAGCACACGGCTGTTAACCGTGGGGTTGTAGGTTCGAGCCCTACTCGGGGAGCTTCTTATAAGACAGAGCGTTTAGGCTCTGTCTTTTTTTGCAAAATACCGAAGGCAGCATTTGCGCCTTTTGGTATTTAACCTCGACATCTTAATATTAGAGTGAAAAAAGCAGCTTAGCGTCACAGGATTGTACCCTGTTGCAAAGCTGCTTTTTATAGGAATGAAAAAGTTGCATTTTATACTGCTACATATGAAAAAAATCCCTGAAATCGAGAAGCGCCTGTGGAGGCTCGATACCCTTGCGCTCAAGCTGTGATATGACAAGATCAAGATGCTTGAGCTTTGCCGTGAACAGCTTGCTTTCACCGGAAAATAGATCCTTAACCATTGGATTTTCCTTGAGTCTATCACGGAATTCCCTGGAGAAAGGACAGTAGGTGGCGAGTATTCGACGCGCAATCTTGTTCAGTCGGAAGGAACCTAGTGATTCGTAGAGAATCCACGTCTCATAATCGCGTACAAATACCTCACGGTAATTATTACGGCACGATTTGAGGGTGGACTTGATTTTGTCCTTGACTGCTTCGGGAAGCTCGCGGTTTTTCTTATAAAACTGGATATAGTCACAATATTCTGCGGTTAATGACGGTTCGGATACATTGTTCCAGTATACACCCTGTATTCTCTTGCACATTTCCCAACGGAAACGTCCGGTTACGCAGGTGAGAATATTGGAGATATTGATAGTAGGGAATATCGGGAGTATGAAGCGGGCAGGTGAATCTTTCTTTCTTCCCTCAACTTCCTGCCACATGAGACCGTCATTTCCGACAACGGGCATCAGGATCACATTAGGAAGTACTTCCGACATTATAAACTCACGGTCAATTTCACATTCTTTATTCTGGTATATGATTTCACGATAGAATGCAGAATAATCTTTTCTGCGGATACCGTCAATGGAGGAGATTATCTTCTCGGAGGTCGTAATAAATGCGCTGAAATTCCTTGTCACACCATTGTCGGTGAGTACAGGACAGAAGTTACTGCTTCTTCCATGCACAACACGATTTGCTGATGTGAACATATTCTCTATTTCGAAGCGAACCTTGGCATCGTTGTCATTTAATGCAGCCTCGGCGGCTGTAGATGAGATTTTTCCCATGCGCTTGTTTGAGTTGATTGTCTCAGCGTAGTCCATATCCATATTGTTTTTGGAAGGTTCCTTATCTCCCCACAGGATTTCCCTGAGCCATGAGTATATCGTGTAGACACCTTTTCCGTTACACTCCTTTTCGACCACAAGTGAGAGCTTGTACAGATCGAGCACATTCTCCCTGGACAAAAGATTTTCGTCCATATATCCGAAATTCAAAAACATGGATATAATAGGAGGAGTAGTGAGACTGTTCGCAGCTTTGGTAAATACAAGATAATATATTTTATAAAATAACTTGGCTATCTCACGTCGAAGCTGTCTCGACTCGTCGGACGGTGAGGTCTGCTGAGCAGGAATTCTGTAGGTCTCCATAAGCTGCATAAAGTGGTCAGCCTCTTCGGGCTCAAGCTCAGAGTAGGAGAGTATGCGTGGAAGCGATTTCTCAAGCTGTGACCACGCAAATTCCTCGTCAAAGTCATCCTCGGTTGTGAGGAGGGCTGCAGGAGTATCCTCAATTGCCATGATGAAGTCGTCCTCGGGTTCAGGCTCGACATAATCGAGGTTAATTTCAAGCCGGTCTGCCATCTGCGTGCAGGCATCATTGATTGTCGACAAAAAACGAATCCCGTCGTATATAGCACCTATGGTTACAACAGAGCTTGCCTTATAATAGTCTATTGAAATCTTGTTTGGAATTGAGGAGAGCGCATTAAATTTGTCCAGTTCCCATCTGGGTATGCGGGAATCAGGACGATATTCGTCATCCAATTCCCTGCATTTAAATGTAAGTTCAAGATATGTCTTGATAATGTCAGCAATATGACGCGACTGCATAATTAAAAAAATGCTTATATTATCTGCCTGGTCATTCAGCACACGGGTAATATCTGAAGAGGAAGAAACAGTGTATCTCTTCACAACGGTCTCTTCCTCTGCAAAATAATTATATATATACATTCCGTAATAACAATCAGTTAAACCTGCTGCGGAGCCGGGACCAAGATAATATGTACCATATGTTGTCATGCACTTAATTTTTCCCTTGAGAATGATAAAAACTTCGTTGACATCTTCGCCACGGGTAGTTAGGCGCTCGCCTGCAGCGTAAGTCATAACGCTGCCTGATATATTGTTATCCATTATTATCCCCCATAGTAATGCAAAGCGTTATAGCAAGACTTAACGGATTAGCTCCTGCTTCCTATTTTGGAAAGGGTCTTGTGAACCTCTGCCTTGAGCTTCTCGTTATCTGTTGTATTATACATAATCTGAAGTCTGGCCTTGATGTGGTCTGTTCCAATCTCGCCAAGTGCGTCTACGGCTGCGAAAACAACCTCCTCATCAAGAGACTCTAAGAGCATGATTACAAGGTTTCTTGAGTCGTCGTTAGCGTACTGCTTACATGCCTCACATATTGCAAGCTGGTCTTCGATGGTTGACCACAAATACTTCTTTCTTATAGTTTCTGATTTCTTCTTCTTGAGTAATGATAAATACTTTTTGGTTAATGCTTCATCTGCCATATTAAAATACCTTCCTTCTATTGATGTCAGAAAAATCAACTGACTTATAAGAAATAGTGTAGTATATTTTGAACATAATGTCAATAAAATTTAGGTTGTTATGGCGCCTGAAATGTGTATAATAAGGATAGAAAATAATGGGCGGCGCAAAAGAAAGGAAGCACTATGATAATACATGATAAGAATAATTATGTTGATATGATGACAAGGATTTTGGAGGCACTCGGATATCAGGAAGTGAAGAAGAACAGCGGTGACAATATAGTTGCGATAACAGCGAAGAAGGATGGTAAAACATATGCCTTTGCGTGCCGCTATGATATAGATGCCATAAGTGGTTCGACCATGGAAGCGTTCATAGATGCGGCTAAGAAGCCGGGAGTTGACGTAATGGTGTTTATGACGAACAGCTCATTTTCTTCGGCAGCAAAGAAGGCAGGGGAGACGGCAGGTGTCGAATTATGGGATAGAAACTATATAGACAGAATATCAATAGGGGTAGATGTCGAGTTCGAGCAGCCGGTTGTCAAAAGAAAGAGCAGCAGGAAGGTATATATTGCGGTGGCAGCAGTCGTAGCAGTCATTCTCGTAGCAGCACTGGTGCTGTACTTTGTGATGCCGATGCCGACACCGCGCTAGAGCTGATTTAATATAAAGAACATCAGGGAGCCTATTTGTCAAGCCACATATCAGACTGTATGCGTTTCTTGTATATTTCAGGCTCCTTTGCCATTTTTGCCATAGCCTCGAAGGCGAATAGCACCATCGCCTCCTTGGAGCATGAGGCATCATTCTTGCCTACGTCGTGCAGGAGATTGTAGTTAGCCATCTGCCACACGAACAGGTCAACGATGGAATAGTTCTCAATCGTGTATCTGCACAGCAGGTCGTGGTGGTCGATGTAGTAGAGCAGCTCATCATAAATATTCTCATTTTCCATGACCAGCGCCCAGAACGAGTTGAACCACTCGTCACGGTTTCCGACTAAGTCTGACAGCTCCTTTACAGCTTCCATAAGTTTGATTTTTCTCGCATCATAGATAATATTTGCCATAATGATCTCCGTTTCTGAGCGATTTATCGCGAAGAGGCCGGCGTCAGAAGCAGTTTGTTTTCGCTCAGGAACAAATTGCCCGTGCAAGGCGCAGCCTCAGCCATGAGACAAATAACCTTTGAGTAAAATATAGCACAATTTGAGCGGGAAATATGTTTTTTTGGAAAAACAAAAAACACATCATTGCTGATGTGCTTTCAATGCAGTCGAAGGGAGTTGAACCCTCATGGACGTAAGTCCACATGAACCTGAATCATGCGCGTGTGCCAATTTCGCCACGACTGCAAACCATATAGTGATTAATATATAATTGGTGAAACAGCTCTTAACATATTAAGATTGTTTCACAACGCTTGTATATAATAGCATTTAAAGACTTGATTTGTCAAGTTATAAGTTGAAAATGTTTTGGATATGGAAAAATAACAGGCATGAGGCGCAATTCGCGCGGATTTGCATGGAAGGAGAGGTAGCATGAATTGTGCTTTTTGTAGAAAAAGAATGTTTTTTAAAAAAAATTAAAAAAATTTCAAAAAAGTACTTGCATTCCTCAAAAAGGTGTGCTATTATACATCATGTCGCTGGAACACAGATACAGCGAAGCACATAATGAGCAGTCGTGGCGGAATTGGCATACGCGCTAGACTAAGGATCTAGTCCATATTGCTTGGGTGCGGGTTCAAGTCCCGCCGACTGCACTGATTAAGACCTTGAGATATTTCTCAAGGTCTTTTGCTTTATATGAATTTATTCAATGAACATTCATAAGTCATAGCATCAATCGCTCTCCAATTGTTCTGTTTTTGTTCACAGAATTATAACTATTGCAATCCTTGAATTTTCCCTGAGCCTGTTGTATAATCAATTTAATAACGCTGTGCGGACAAGCACGGATATTAGGAGGTTGTAATGGGCGAATTTTTTTCAGAATGGATAGTGAAGAGAAAGACACCGCAGAATGTCAAGATTATACAGATACTTCTCGTTGTTGTATGTGTACTTTCGTGTGCACTGCTGCCGATACCATACGTCGGCGTGCTCGTTGTGGCAGTCATTATTTTTCTCACATATCTTTATTTTAAGAACAATGACGTGGAGTGGGAGTATGCTCTTGTTGAGAAGTCAATGTACATTGACAAGATTATGAAGAAGTCAAAGAGAAAGAGAATGGGCGAGTATGACCTCACCAAGACAGAGGTTATGGCACCTGAGGGATCTTCTTATATCAAGGAGTACGATAACAGAAATCTCAAGGTTATCGATTTCTCTTCTCTTATTCCCGAGAATAAGAAGTATGTCATGGTTATCCTGAGTAACAATGAGCTTGTGAAGCTTGTACTTGAGCCGAATGAGAGAATGTTGAAGGAGCTGAGGGACATCATTCCGAGACAGCTCCATATCGACTAGCTGCATGTAAATGTCTGACTATTTACATACTTTTGTTGTATGGTGTTTACATTTTTTTAAAAGTATGGTTGACATTTGAAATTGGATTTGCTAATATTGATGAAATTATACAAATTTATAAAAATTTAAGAAAGCGAGGATAATTAAGATGGGTAAGATTATTGGCGAAGGCATTACCTTTGATGATGTGCTGCTTGTACCACAGTATTCGGAAGTGACACCGAATATGGTAGATTTATCAACGAACCTTACAAAGAAGATTAGACTTAATGTTCCTATTATGAGTGCTGGTATGGATACTGTTACCGAACACAGAATGGCGATTGCGATGGCAAGACAGGGCGGAATCGGTATCATTCACAAGAACATGTCCATAGAGGCGCAGGCTGAGGAAGTTGATAAGGTTAAGCGCTCCGAACACGGAGTTATCACTGACCCATTTTATTTATCACCTGAACATACACTCCGCGATGCGGACGAGCTTATGGCTAAGTTCCGTATCTCCGGCGTTCCTATCACTGAGGGCAGGAAGTTAGTCGGTATCATCACCAACCGTGACCTCAAGTTTGAGCAGGATTTTGACAAGAAGATACGCGAGTGCATGACCAGCGAAGGTCTTGTAACCGCTAAGGAGGGAACTACCCTTGAGGAAGCCAAGCAGATACTTGCCAAGGCGCGCAAGGAGAAGCTTCCTATTGTAGATGACGACTTCAATTTAAAGGGACTCATCACAATCAAGGATATCGAGAAGCAGATTAAGTATCCTTTATCTGCGAAGGACGAGCAGGGCAGACTTCTCTGCGGAGCCGCAGTAGGTATCACTAAGAATATTATGGAGAGAGTTGACGCGCTGGTTGAAGCTAAGGTTGACTGTATAGTTATCGACTCAGCTCACGGTCACTCTAAGAACATCATTGACACACTCAAGATGGTTAAGGCTAAGTATCCTGACCTTCAGGTTATCGCAGGAAACATCGCGACAGGTGCCGCTGCAAAGGCTCTCATCGAGGCTGGTGTTGACGCAGTCAAGGTAGGTATCGGACCAGGCTCTATCTGTACGACAAGAGTTGTTGCAGGTATCGGTGTTCCTCAGATATCGGCAGTTATGGATGTATATGAGGTCGCAAAGGAGTACGGTATCCCTGTTATCGCAGACGGCGGTATCAAGTTCTCCGGAGACATCACCAAGGCTATCGCAGCCGGAGCTGATGTATGTATGATGGGAAGCATGTTCGCAGGCTGTGACGAGGCTCCGGGAGACTTCGAGTTATTCCAGGGTCGTAAGTACAAGGTATACCGCGGCATGGGTTCAATCGCAGCCATGGAGAACGGAAGCAAGGACCGCTATTTCCAGACGGACGCGAAGAAGCTTGTTCCTGAAGGTGTAGAGGGAAGAGTTGCTTACAAGGGACTTTTGGAGGATACGGTATTCCAGCTTATGGGCGGTCTCCGCTCAGGAATGGGCTACTGTGGAGCTCCTACAATTCCATACCTCAAGGAGCATGGTCAGTTTGTGAAGATTTCCGCTGCATCACTCAAGGAGAGCCACCCACATGATATTCATATCACGAAGGAAGCTCCTAACTACAGTGTGGATCAGTAGGAGAGCTTATACTGACATTAGGGTATAAACGAACTTCAAGGGGTACCTGAATGAAAAAAGGTATGTTAATTTTGTCAGGAGTGCTGGGGCTGTTTATGATAGACCTGGAGATCTTGATTACAGTATATATAGCAAAAAGCGATATAATCGGAAAGGGAACGGACGCTAAGGAAACGCAGGCGTCCGAGCTGGAGACGACAACAAGGCCGCTTGTGTCGCTTGTGACGCTGCCGACTGAGATACAGCTTCCGAAGTGGGCTGAGGAATTTGAGGGAACCATAATTGAGGACTTACTTCCTGTCAATGAGTACTCAAGACCGGGAAATGAACTCAAGAAGGTAAATGCTGTGGTTATCCATTATGTGGGAAATCCCGGGACGACGGCGGCGCAGAACAGGAGCTACTTTGAGAATATAAGTAAGACCGGTGAGGCGTCGGTGAGCAGCCATTTTATCGTGGGACTTGACGGTGAGATTATCCAGTGTGTTCCTCTCGATGAGATATCCTACGCGTCCAATGAGAGAAACTCTGACACAATAGCCATAGAGTCATGCCACCCTGATGACACGGGTGCCTACAATAAGGAGACCTACAATTCGATGGTCAAGCTGACTGCGTATCTGTGCATACTCTACGAGCTTGACCCTGACAAGGATGTTATAAGACATTACGATGTGACAGGCAAGGAATGTCCTAAGTATTTTGTCGATTACGAGAACGAGTGGAGCCTGTTCAAAGCGCAGGTAAAAAGACAGATGAGCGAAAAATAAAACGGAAATGCATTAGGTTTATAATGCGTTTCCGTTTTAAAATTATGTAGCATAACTTACAGGAACTTGCTGACCTTACAGCCAGTGTTGAGTCCTGCGACCATCATATCCTCGAAATCATCTTTTCTTCCTTCGGGAATATCCTTATGGCGTATCATAACCAATACCTTGCTTTTCTGGAACATCATGTAAAATCCAAAGACATTCGTGTACACATGGGTGAACTCATCATATCGGATAAAGTTGTGGACATCGTGCTCCGGCACGTCGATGAGTATGCCGTTTTCCATAATGCAGAACTCGCACGGTGCCGTCTCAGCCGGGTCACGGTGTTTGAGATGATATCTTATGCTCGCATTAAACTGGGTTATGATGAGCACCGGATAGAACAAAAATACGATGCAGAGTATCGCCCAGAAGGAGTCCATAGTTCCGTTTACCAGCCTGTATATTCCGCAGCAGATGCTCACAAGCACGAGTGCTGCCATGATAAGTGTCTCGGTCTTGACCCTTACAAATCGGTTCCAGTAGGTTATCTTCTTGTATTCGTCGCCGTCAGGCTTCTGTGTCGAGGTAAATCTTATAACAGTTTTCACACTAATCTCCATTCCGCTGCCTTTTATCCGGCGGCACAAATTGTACTAACCCTCAATGTCACTGCGTCGGAGTTGAATTACTCCGTTATGGTTTCCGGTAATAATTGACATGTTCTGAGGCGTTATTTACAAGTATAATACAAGGCGCGGCATGCGTCAAATAAATATTTAATCTGCCGATGCTTGACCTATATATGTGAACGTGCTATGATATAGAAGATGGACAAATGTATAGCAACACATACCATTTGGAAGTTAGAGAAAATATCTCCAACCTTCAGGGCAGAGTGAGCCTGCATGAATATTGCACTTGCGGGCAATTCTCGACTGGCAGTATAGTCTGCGACCCGCTGAGGCGGCTGATTGGGTGTAAGTCCCATACCAACGGTACAGTCCGGATGAAAGAAGAAGGCGTTTGCCTTTAGGAGGATTATAATGAACAAGAAGTCTTTTCTCAGTGTTCGTACACTGACTGTGACTGCCATGCTTACGGCGGTCTCCTATGTTTTGTATCTTTTCGGTTTCAAAATTCCGATAGTTCCCAGCTTTTTGACAATGGATTTTTCCGAGCTGCCGGCGGTCATTGCGTCGCTTGCGATGGGACCTGTGGCGGGAGTGCTTGTGTGCCTGCTCAAAAATCTGCTGCACCTTGCAATATCGCACACCATGTGGGTCGGCGAGCTCTCCAATTTCATACTTGGAGCTGCGTTCGTGGTTCCGGTGGGGCTTATATATAAGAAGCATAAGACAAAAAAAGGCGCGATTATCGCTCTCATAAGCGGTGCAGTCATAATGTCCGTTGTGGGTGTTGTGTCGAATTATTTTATAATATATCCGCTCTATGACAAGCTGGCATTCCCGATGGAGGTCATCATCGGAATGTATACAGCTATCCTGCCGGGCATCACTTCGCTGCTTCCGGCGCTTTTGGTGTTCAACCTGCCTTTTACCTTTGTCAAGGCGATGGTCAGCGTGGTCGTGACACTGTTCATATACAAGCCGCTCTCACCTATAATAAAGGGCAATTACAAATAGAGCAGCCGCGGTTTACGCGATAGAAAAAATATAGTTATTTATATAGAAGAAATCCGGAATAAGTCCATCTTTCGGATTTCTTTTTTCTTGCATTGAATATATGGTTGGTGGTAAAATTAAGCACATGATATGCTTTGAAATAATAATCTTAGCCGCAAGAGCGGCAGAATGGAGATTGCTATGAATTACAACAAAGAAGTTTATGAGCTGGTTATGGAACAGCCTCTTGATGACATTGCATCGAAGGGATACCTGTTCAGACATAAGAAATCAGGGGCGAGAATTGCCATGGTTTCCAATGACGATGAGAATAAGGTGTTCTGTATAGGCTTTAGGACACCACCTGCTGACAGCACGGGAGTTCCTCATATTCTCGAACACTCGGTGCTCTGCGGTTCTGACAAATACCCGGCGAAGGATCCGTTTGTCGAGCTTGTAAAGGGCTCGCTCAACACATTTTTAAATGCCATGACATTCCCTGATAAGACGATTTATCCTATAGCAAGCTGCAACGATGTGGATTACAAAAATCTCACAGATGTATACCTCGATGCGGTTTTTCACCCAAATATCTATAAGAGAGAGCAGATTTTCAAGCAGGAGGGCTGGCACTACGAGCTCACCGATGTGGATGCTCCTCTCACCTACAATGGTGTTGTCTACAATGAGATGAAGGGAGCCTTCTCATCTCCGACACAGAGAGTTTACCGTATGTGTCTCAACTCACTGTACCCGGATACACCTTACGCGACAGAGTCGGGCGGCGATCCACAGTTTATTCCTGACTTGAGCTATGAGCAGTTTGTGAACTTCCACAGAACACTCTACCACCCGGCTAACAGCTATATATTCGTGTACGGCAACTGCGACATGGAGGAGAGACTCGAGTATTTTGACAGGGAGTACCTCGGAAAGTACGATGAGATTAAGGTTGACTCGGAAATCCCTTACCAGAAGCCTTTTGACAAGCCTGCAAGAGTTGAGGGCGTGTATTCGGTTACAGAGGAGGAAGGAACCGAGAATAAGACCTATCTTGCATACAATGCTTCTATAGGTGAGTCGGGCGACACGAAGCTCTCGCTTGCTTTTACGGTGCTCGAGTACGCACTCTTTAATGCACCGGGCGCGCCTGTCCGTCAGGCACTCATAGATGCCGGTATCGGTGAGGACGTAAGCGGTTCATATGACAACTCCATCAAGCAGCCTATGGTGACTATTATGGCTACGAATACCAACCCTGACAGGGAGGAGGAGTTCGTCCATGTCATAAAGGAAGCTCTTGAAAAGCTCGTGAAGGAAGGAATTAACAAGGATACTTTAAGGGCTGGAATTAATTACAACGAGTTCCGTTACAGGGAGGCTGATTTCGGAAGATGGCCTAAGGGTCTTATGTATGGAATAGATATGCTTGGAAACTGGCTCTACGATGACAACAAGCCTTTCCTCAACATGCAGCTCGGCGAAGCCTATGATTTCTTAAAAAAGCAGGTGGACACGGACTATTTCGAGGAGCTTATAAGAAAATATCTTCTCGAGAATGTACATTCATCTGTCGTAGTGTTAAAACCTGAGACAGGCTACACGGCAAAGATTGAGGCGGCTACAGCAAAGAAGCTTGAGGAGTACAAAAAGACTCTTTCCAAGGAGCAGCTTCAGGCGCTCGTGGACGACACAAAGGCACTTAAGGAGTATCAGAGCGAGCCTTCAACGAAGGAGGAGCTTGAGACAATTCCACTCCTTAGAAGAGAGGATATAGGAAAGACCGCCGCAAAGCTTTACAATACACAGAAGGACATCGAGGGTGTCAAGGTTCTTCATCACAACATGAACACCAACGGAATAGGCTACCTTTCACTCAGCTTTAACCTCGACAAGGTTGACGATGAGCTTTTAAGCTATGCCGGACTTCTCTCCAAGGTGTTAGGCGCAATCGGAACGAAGAAGTACAGCTTTGTGGAGCTGTCCAATGCAATGGACATCAGAACGGGCGGTATATCCGTGAACACTTCGGGAACACCTTTTGTGAAGCCTTCCACAGGCTACCGCTACTCACTCGACATATCGGGCAAGGCTCTCTATGCGGATTTAGGTGCACTCACTGAACTCATCGAGGAGATTATGAACAACACGGTGCTCGATGACTATAAGCGTCTCAAGGAGATAATCGGCGAGACAAAGGCAGGCATGCAGATGAGAATGCAGGGCAGCGGAAATGCTGTCGGAGTGGCTGAGCTCACGGCACAGATAAACGAGAGCGGTGCGATAAGAAAGCAGATTTCCGGAAGAGGCTTCTACAGCTTCCTCGATGATGCATACAAGAATTTTGACGAGAAGAAGGAAGCACTTGTCGACGGCATGAAGAGGGCAGCAGAGAAGATTTTTGCAAAGTGCAATCTTCTTGTTTCATATACCGCTGACGATAATGGCTATGAGCTTGCAAAGGGATTTATCGGCGAGCTTGTAAATACCCTGAAGTCGGATGAGCTTCCTGTCGTTTCAAGAAAGCTTGAGTTGAAGAAGGTTAAGCTTGCGCTTAAGACCAGTGGACAGGTCAATTTCGTCTGCCGCGTCGGAGATTACTCCAAGGCAGGAATCGGCTATACGGGTGCAATGAGAATACTCGCGAGCATGATGAACAGCGATTATCTCTGGAACAATATCCGTGTAAAGGGCGGAGCCTACGGCTGTGGAGCGGCATTCGGCGGCTTTGCAAGCACACTCGGCGCGTTCACGTCCTACAGGGACCCTAACCTTGAAAAGACCAACGAGATATATGAGAATGCTCCTGAGTATGTGCAGAACTTCGAGGCTGATGAGCGTGAGATGACCAAGTACGTCATCGGAACAATCTCAGAGCTCGACATACCTAAAAATCCTGCTGCGAAGGGCGCAGCTTCGTTTGATGCGTATGTGAGCGGACTGACCGAGCAGATGCTTCAGAAGGAGAGGGACGAGGTGCTCGGCGCTACGGTTGAAGATGTGAGGGCACTTGCGGGAATGGTCAAG
>CAMEEX010000087.1 GCA_945915235.1 uncultured Clostridia bacterium
ACCCTGGCAGACAGGAAAAGGCGTATATCCAATATTGGATTTACGCTCTTTTATTTTCCGTTCTATAGAGTTTATGACAACTACTTGAGCATCTCAAGAATCTTGTCCTTAGGCTGTACACCGACGCTCGTGTTGACTGTCTTGCCGTCCTTGACAACTACCAATGTAGGTATTGACATAACGCCATACTTCTCAGCCAGTGAAGACTCCTCATCAACATTAATCTTGCAAATCTTAGCATCCGTAACCTCATCAGAGAGTTCTTCTATAACCGGCAGGAGCATCTGGCATGGTCCACACCATGAAGCCCAGAAGTCAAGAAGCACCGGCTTGTCAGAGTTAAGCACTTCGCTCTCATAATTGTCACTTGTAATGTGTAATGCTGCCATTTTTCTAATCCTCCTTGTTTTTGCGAAGCAAAAATCCGAGCCTGTGCGAGGAGAGGATTTTTACTCCTTGTTTTTGCGAAGCAAAAATCCGAACCGATGTGAGGAGAGGATTCTGCCTCCTTGTTTTTTATTTCTTGTTTATTGTAACAATATATGCAGATTTTATCCAGTAACTAATGTTACATTTTATACTTTCTTAATATATTACAGCAAGCTGCGTGCTAATATGCGCCGGCACATAATTCTATATTCTTCCTTTGAACACAGCAAACCATTAAAATATGTGCATAAATGATACATATATGGCGTAAAATGACGTGATATATGAAATTGTCAAAGCAAATCTTCTTCTAAATGTACTTCATAAAAGATTTATCATAAGAATAGAAAATCTTGTTTTTTGCACTTTTTCCTCTCATTATCCTCCCCATATTGCAGCTCCCCGCGCTCATAAACGCAGATATATAAACATAAGTTTAAATATACAATAGTATGAAAATCAGTGCCATTCAAATATAACCCACTCTATGATAAAGAAAATATCCCGGCAAGCCATTCAAATTATCCAAATCACTCTGATATATGAAATCTGCCGGGATATTTTCATTCTGTTATTTTTTGAATTTTTGTTCCACTAATTTTTATTCCATTAGCGTTTCACATCATTAATCTTTTACATAATTAATCTCTTATGCCATCAGCCTGCCCTGCCGCACACGAATCGCCTACTCCTCTTGGTTCTTCGCGTTGCGGTACTGAAGCGGGGTCATGGAATATTCTTTTTTGAAGAGTCTGTTGAAGTGCTCTACATTCTCGTAGCCCACGCTGGCTGCGATGGTCTCGACATTCTGGTTGGACTCGCGAAGGAGAACCTTCGCCTTCTTCATGCGCGCCTTCTTGACTGCGTCCTGAAAGGTCATGCCCGACTTCTCCTTGATGTACTTGGAAAGGTACGGCTTGGAGAGGTTGAAGTTCTCGGCGAGCTCGTCTAAGGTCACGTCAGTGTAGTGATTCTGAATAAAGTTGAGAATATCGACAATGCGCTCCTCTCTGCCCTCCTTCACGTTAGCATCCTTGGCTAGCTTGTTGACTGCTGCCACAAGCGCTGCTATGGAAGCCTTGATGATATCCTCGTCAAGACCTACGCCCCAATACATCTTATCCTTGCACAGAACACCGACGTAGGATGCGGCCTTTGAGGACGAGCCCTTGGAGATGGCATGCTCCTCGTAGACAGCGAGCTCATAGCTTATGCCAAAGTACATCTTGAGGGCATTGCTCACCGCGTCAAGACGACCGTTTCCGCCTGTCTCGACGATGCGCTTCTCCTTGCCCTGCTGTATGGTTACGGTCGCCCATATTCCGTCCTCCTGCTTGAAGTGGCACTCAGGAACCGAGAACACGTCCGTCTGACCGATATAGTTATCCTCAAAAATCTGATATACAACCGAAGGAGTGAGCTCCTTGTGCTTGCGGTCCGAAACGCCCTTAACGAGGTAGCCTACCTCCTCCTTCATCTTATCAGGAATGGAGATACCGAAATTCTGCTTGAGAATGTAGGATACTCCGCCCTTGCCCGACTGGCTGTTGATACGAATAACATCTGACTCGTACTCTCTGCCGACGTCAACAGGGTCAATAGGCAGATAAGGCACAGTCCACTTGCCGCCCGACTTGCCCTTCTCCCACCAGTCCATACCCTTGGCGATGGCGTCCTGATGTGAACCTGAAAACGCGGTAAATACAAGGTCGCCCGCATAAGGTGAACGCTCATATACGCGCATACCCGTGTACTGCTCATACTTCTTTCTTATATCCATTATGTTTGAAAAATCAAGTCCCGGCTCAACTCCCATTGAAACCATGTTCATCGCAAGTGTCACGATGTCCACATTACCTGTGCGCTCTCCGTTTCCAAAGAGTGTTCCCTCAACTCTGTCAGCTCCGGCAAGCACTCCAAGCTCTGCATCAGAGATACCGCAGCCGCGGTCATTGTGAGGATGAACGCTGAGCACCACATTCTCGCGGTACTTCATGTTGCGGCTGAGATACTCAATCTGTGATGCGAACACATGCGGCATGGCAATCTGCACGGTAGTAGGAATGTTGATTATAGCCTTGTTATCTGCTGACGGCTCCCACACGTCGAGAACGGCATTGCACACCTCGAGTGCATACTCGACCTCCGTTCCCGGGAAACTCTCCGGCGAGTACTCGAAGGTAAAATTGCCGTCCGTCTCGGCAGCAAGCTTCTTTAAAAGCTGTGCTCCGTCAACGGCAAGCTTCTTGACCTCCTCCTTGCTCTTTTTAAACACCTGCTCGCGCTGTGCAACAGATGTTGAATTGTACAGATGAATAATGGCATGCGGCGCACCCTTTACTGCCTCAAAGGTTTTCTTGATGATATGCTCTCTAGCCTGTGTGAGCACCTGAACCGTCACGTCCTCAGGTATCATGTTGCGCTCAATAAGTGCACGCATGAAATTGTACTCCGTATCCGACGCAGCCGGAAATCCGACCTCAATCTCCTTAAATCCGATATCCACAAGCATCTTAAAGAAATCCAGCTTCTCCTCAAGGCTCATAGGCTCAATGAGTGCCTGGTTTCCGTCTCTTAGGTCAACACTGCACCATATCGGTGCCTTATCTATGTAATCTTTCTTTACCCAGTCGTAGCTCATCTGCGGCGGCAAAAAATACGCTCTCTGATATTTCTCTGTGTTCATGCTGAATACCTCCATATTTCTACACATTATTATTGAAGCCGTTTTGACATCATAAAAAATAATTATTGTTAAACCCTGTCAATGCTTTTGCAGTGACTCAAATAGTAATGAAAAACGTGATTTTTACGTCTTTTCACACTATGACCTCATAAATAATGTTTTCAACTTATGTAGATATCTTAACATGCCTATTAAGCATTTACAATGTACAAACTTAATCAATATTATTGATGTTTTTTAGCATTATTGCCATATTTTTTGTAAAATACATACGAGTAATATGTCATAAGCACAGTCATCGCAATAATAAGAACAAGCATTATAATGGTCGATGCAAATCCTTTAATAACTATTGTTTCCATTATCGTAAGCAGACCGCATATCATTATCAGTCGCCCTCCAAGCCTGTTTGACATCTCCCATGTAGTATCATTGTCCATACTCCATGTAGTTCTCACTCCTATCAGTCCATTGCGTTTACATTTAGGAACGATGTTACCCGTAATAATCAAAACCAGTCCAAGACAGCAGTTTGATATCACATTGATATCCACAGACATGCGTTCCTGCCCGTCAGATGCATTTATATCCATAATAAGGAAAAAACACTGCATGATGGTGAACATTATTGATGTCCCTATCGCAGTTATCCCCAGCACGCCAAGATTATTTTCTGCCTCGACGCGCACCTTCTCATTCTCCGCCTTGTCAGCCCTTTTTCCAAATATATTCATAAGAATAACCCAGAACATGTTAAATACCGCTATCATAACCGGAAAAATATAATTCTCATTTTTTGAACCATAGCGGTCAATTTCTCCCTGAAAATTGTAATGCATTGGCACGCTTTCCGGCATAAACTGGACACATATCGCTGTTATGATAAATGCTGTTGCCGTCAATACCAGAAGCCATGAATAATACCTTCCACACTTTTTCATGTCAATATCCTCCATTCTGCAATTTTAGTAAAAATGTTATATTTTCTTTCCTAGTTCTCACATTTCTTCACGGTACTATGACTCACATCACCATTCCTGCACCCCCGCATACTGCAGGAATTGCTTGCAGTACTTCCACTAACAGGTGTTTTGAAAGTTTCACTTTCAAACTTATCGTCCGTAAAGCTCTTAAACCACATAACCATCTCATCGAGTACCGTCATGTCCAGAGAATAATATACAAAATTTTTCTCCTTGTACTCTATTATCAGTCCTGCCTCCCTGAGCAGTCTCAAATGATACGAAAGCGCTGCCGGAGATATTTCAAGTATCCTGGCAAGCTCCCCCGCAGACTTCCTGCCTTCCTTGAGCAGTTCCAAGATACGCCTGCGGACAGGTTCAGATAACACCTTAAAACTTTCCGCTATTGCCATACCTGCACCGTCCCTTCCAAAATAAAATTTTTCAAATATTTAAAAAGTTCTTTAAATAGATTGTATCACGCCGTCATTGAGAGAGCAATAGATATTTAAAAATAATTTTAAATAGTTTTTTTGTTTCCATTCAAACATATCAATGATATAATAAAATCACATTTTTCGTTACTATTTGTGTAGCCTAATCTGGCATTTGAATTATTGTAAAAAAATATTTATGCTTTTGTATATTGAAAATACGTTAACGTGCATAGATTATGTATTATGGAGAAAAATAATTATTATGAATAAAAATGAAAGGCTGAGATTTTTTATATATACAGCTTTTGGCACGGCACTTCTTGTTCTGATGTGTCTGACTGTATATATTTATGTCCACTTTGATGCCGACACTTTTTCTGCCAGACCTGCCGGCTCATACGTCACGCTTAAACCCGATTCATTTGATACCATTGAAGATGCTTCAACTCAAATCGGCATATATAACGAACTCACCCTGTCACTTCCCACCATCCCTAAAAACGGCTCAAACCTTATCTTTTACACTAAGCATGAGGAAGTGAAAGTATATGTGGGTTCAGAACTTGTGTATTCGCTCTCACCTGACGGCAACTCATTTATAAAAACCACCGGGGCTAACTGGTGTATTATACCAATTTATTCCGAGGATGCCGATAAAACAGTGAGAGTCGTACTGACGCCTCTCTACAGCAGCATGGCGGACACCCTCCCAACATTTTACTTTGGTTCACAGTTTAAGATATATGAGCATCTGCTTGCACCTAATATTGTAATATATCTTACCTGCCTGCTGGCTGTACTGTGCGGCTTGTTTTTTATCCTATTTTCGTTAATCAACATTACCAATCCGCATATAGACAAGAGTCTGCTTATGATAGGAATTTTTTCAATATTGATAGGTGTCTGGAAATTCATGGACTTAGATTACACGGCATTGATAATAAAAAATCCCATAGTCCAGTCCTACACATCGTATTTTTGCCTTCTTATGACAACAATACCATTTATATCCTTTCTGCGGAAATCATTTACCGACTGTGACAATTTTCTGTGGAATATACCATGCCTTGCCAATATCACTGTAGCTGCCATAATAATTATGCTTCAGCTCACCTCTGTTGTCGACATCCGAGACAACCTATGGCTTATCCATACGGTTATGCTGTCCAATATTCCTGTTATTTTCATAATGTTTTATAAGGAAATAACAACACATGGCTGGAATCATAAACTCAAACTCTCATTTGTATGCGCTTTTGCATGCCTGGTCGGACTTCTTGCCGATATAATTGTATATTATACTTCAAACGGAAGTTTTCCATCATTTCTTGGAATAACATGCCTTCTGTTTTATATCATTGCTCTTGGTGCATCCTCCCTCAAGGATGCCAGGGCTCTCATGGCAATAGGAAGCCAGGCAAAGACATTTGAGGAGATGGCATATCACGACCAACTCACCGGGCTGTTCAACCGAACCGCCTATGCAAAATACACGGGACAAGACAAATTCAAGCCGGATGGACATATTGTTGTAATGTTTGATCTGAATAATCTCAAGACCTGCAACGACAGTTTTGGCCATGAACATGGTGACTCATATATTATCGAGAGTGCCGATATGATTGAGAAAGCATTTGGCGCATATGGAAGCTGCTACAGAATAGGCGGAGACGAGTTCTGTGCACTCCTGCACGGCATATCAATATCCAAGTGCGCTGACTGCATTGCAGCCTTTAAAAAAATGCTTGCAGAATATAACTTGGCACATCCGGACAATTTTCCGCTTAACATTGCCTGCGGTTATGAAATGTACAACCCTGACGAAGACTACGACATAGGCGATACGCTAAGGCGCGCTGACAAGATGATGTATCTGGAAAAATTCAGTATGAAAAAGAAAAATCATGAAGCAGTCCGCTAAAAATTACATAAATAAGGTGAATTCACCTTATTTTCTTTCAATCTTTATTGAAGCTTTGCCGAAACGGCTTTGTTTTTGATAAACGTTATGTTATAATACTTTATTGTACAAACTTAAATAAGGAAAGAATGGATTTTTAAGGAGGATTTAATTTTAATGTTAAAGAAAACAAGATTAGTGTGTACCATGGGTCCGGCATGTGATAACGAGGAGACTCTCAGAAAAATGATGGAGAACGGCATGAACGTTGCCCGTTTCAACTTTTCACACGGAAGCTATGAAGAACACTTAGGAAGATATAACCGTGTTGTCAAGGTCCGCTCAGAGCTTGGCCTCCCGGTAGCTACACTTTTTGACTCGAAGGGTCCGGAAATTCGTTTCCGTCTCTTTGAGGGCGGTAAGGTAACTGTAAATAACGGCGATTTATTCACCCTCACAACAAGGGAGCTTCTCGGAAACAACACTATCGGTTCCATCTCCTACAAGAACCTCATCAATGATGTCAAGGTCGGCACAAGCGTCCTCGTCAATGATGGTCTTATAGAGCTCAAGGTTGAAGAGATAACAGATACCGATATCGTGTGCCGGGTTATCAACGGCGGCGTAATATCTGACCGCAAGGCCATCAATGTTCCGGGCGTTCACTTGTCAATTCCTTTCCTCAGCGATGTGGATAAGAATGACTTAGAGTTCGCAATGAAGACAGGCTTCGACTTCTTCGCACTCAGCTTCGTGCGCTGTGCAGAGGACGTTCTCGAAGTACGCCGCCTCCAGAAGGAGCACGGCAACACTTCGAAGCTTATCGCCAAGATTGAGAGTCAGGAAGGTGTTGAAAATCTCGATGAGATAATCAATGTTGCCGATGGAATCATGGTTGCACGAGGTGACATGGGTGTTGAGATACCATTTGAAAAGGTTCCTGTTGTTCAGAAGGATATGATAGGCAAATGTCTTAAGTCAGGTAAGTTTGTAATAGTTGCAACTCAGATGCTTGAGAGCATGACACATAACCCTCGCCCTACCCGTGCCGAAGTTAACGATGTCGCAAATGCCATTTTTGACCAGACATCAGCCGTAATGCTCTCAGGCGAAAGTGCCGCGGGCGATTACCCGGTTGAAGCAGTCAAGACAATGAGCAGAATCTGCCGCGAAATCGAAAAGACCACTACCACAGGTAAGTTTGATATAACCTACAACGGCAGCAACCTCGCTTCATCCATTGCATGCGCTGCCTGCTCCATCGCAAGCATAATAAATGCAGATGCTATTATCCCTGTTTCCCTCAGCGGAAGCACAATCCGTAAGGTATCAGGTTTCCGCCCTAATATCGATATCATCGGATGCTCAACCAATGAGCGTGTATGCCGTGAAACATCCCTTATGTGGGGCGTTACGCCTGTACTCATCACCGAACAGGAGGACGGCGAGGCACTCATAAACGAAGTAATTAACAAATGTAAGGCATCCGGTCTCATCAAGTCAGGTAACCGTGTTGTAATCGTTGCGGGTTTCCCACTCAGAATTGCCGGAGCCACCAACATGATCCGTGTTGTGGATGTTGAATAATTAAATATTATGACTTCATGGAGGACGACTAATGACTAATATATATGCTGATAATAAAAAAATTTCTTTCGAACTTTTTAAGTATGTTGCTGAGCAATTTTCATCCTGCATGAACGATAATTTGTACGTTTATGATATTTTAAATGATACTTACTATATCACTGAAGGAGCTACGGAGCGCTTTGCCGTTCCTGGCTCTTTCTTTAGTGATGTCATTAACCAGCACCGAAAATTCGTATATCCTGATGATTTTCCTAAACTTGCAGCCGATCTTAACAGCCTTATAAATGGTGAAAAAACCGAACATAACCTCAGCTACCGCTGGCTTTCAAAGGACGGTTCCCCTATATGGATAAACTGCCGCGGACGCATTATCCCAGACAGCAACGGCAGACCTTATCTGCTGATAGGCTGTATCAACGAGATAGGAAAAAAACAGGGCGCGGACAATATCAGCGGGCTCCTCTCCTCCGTGACACTTAGGGAAAGACTGCGAAACTACGACCGTCTTCCGGATGGTTATGCCCTTAGAATTGGTATCGATGATTTTAAGAATGTGAATGAGAGGCTGGGGCAGGACTATGCTGACCACGTTTTGAGGAACATGGCCGAATGTATCGAGTCAAACCTTACCGAGGGGCAGAGTGTTTACCGCATCGATGGCGATGAATTCATAATCTTCGACCGAATCGGTGGTACATTCTCCGACGCACACGCGCTGTACCACAAGATACGTTCAGGAGTTGACAGACACATTGAAGCCAACCGCTATCAGGCTCTCTACACAATATCCGGTGGTGTTATCGAAAACTCTTCCTTTGAAACGGCAGACTTTGAATACATTCTTAAACTCACTGAGTTTGCACTCAGCACTGCAAAGCTTCGTGGCAAAAACCAATTGTATTATTTTAATTCTGATGACTATGCCGCCTTCCTTCGTCGGCGTATGCTCAGTATTGCCCTGCGCGAATCGGTTGATAATAATTTTCAGGGATTTGAGCTCTATTATCAGCCAATAGTATCCGTCGGCAGTGAAACGCTTTATGCCGCTGAGACCCTTTTAAGATATACCCTAAAAACAGGTGAACGTGTTTCTCCGGGTGAATTTATCCCTATACTTGAGGAAACCGGGCTCATTGTTCCTGTCGGTAAATGGATAATAAAGGGAGCTGTTTCCACCTGCAAGGAATTCCAGAATAAGCTTCCTGATTTCCATATATCCATTAATCTGTCATATATTCAGCTCTTAAAGAGTCCCGTATTTATCGAGATTCTTGAAGCTCTTGACGGTACCGGACTGTCACCTTCAAGCCTTATAGTTGAACTAACCGAGAGCGGACAGCTCGACAACTCGCTCTCCATCAGAAATGTATGGGATAAATTAAAGAAGCTCGGCGTTCGCCTTGCAATAGATGATTTCGGCACCGGATATTCAAATCTTGGCAATATCAACAATCTGAAACCGGATATTGTCAAACTCGACCGAAGTTTCACCATCAAGGCACTTCAAAACGAATATGACCATCAGCTTATGACTCATATAATATACATGATACACAGCATCGGCCTCAATCTCGTTGTCGAGGGAATTGAGACTAAGGACGAACAGTCAAAGATCGCCTCTCTCGACCCTGACTTCATACAGGGCTATTACTACAGCCAGCCTTGTCCGAAGGAAGAATTTAAGAAAAAGTTTAATCTATAATAAAACTGCCCCACTTTCGGGGGCAGTTTTTTGTGCTTACATAATTATTAACTTATTTATGAGTTAATCTGTTTATTTATATACTTATATGTTCATCAATTTATCTGCTTATTTAAGTTTCCTATACACTGTGACATACATGGTTATGAAGCTTGCAAGGCCGCCTATGACATTAGATATCGGCTCCGACAGGAAAACTCCCGCCACACCGAAACCGAGCCTTGGCAGAATTATTGCAAGCGGCACGGCTATTATCGCTTTTCTCAAAAGTGAAAAGAATATCGCATGCTTCGAGTAGCCGAGCGCCGTGAAGGTCGACTGCCCCGTGAACATGAACGACATGAACACAAAGCCGAAGAAGTAGGTTTTCAGCGCCTCCGCGCCGTATGCAATCGTCTGTGAGTCCTCGGTGAATATTCCCATGAGCTGCCTTGGAATGAGCAGCACGACAATCCATGCAATCGCCGTGTAGGCTATTCCGATAAATGCGGTAAATCTTATTCCGCTCTTCACCCTGTCATACTTTTTTGCACCGTAATTGTACCCAAGCACGGGCTGTGAGCCGCTCGTCAGTCCACTGACCGGCAGTGACATTATCTCCCTCACTGAGTTGATTACCGTCATTATTCCGACGTACAAGTCCCCGCCGAAGGTCTTTAAGGTGGCGTTGCACACCACCTGCACCAGGCAGTTGGTGCCCTGCATGATAAAGCCTGCCAAGCCGAGCTGAGTGATATCTCCCACGAGCCTCCAATCAGGTCTGAGGCACGATTTCTTTATATGGTACGCCGCCTTTTCCCTGCGGCTCAACAGAAAATTCATAACCCATGCCGCCGACACGACCTGACTTATAACCGTCGCGAGCGCCGCTCCGCTTACTCCCATTTTAAACACAAATATGAACAGCGGGTCCAGTACCAGATTGAGCACCGCTCCTATGAGCGTGGTCATCATTCCCATTCTCGGAAATCCCTGTGCGTTGATAAAACCGTTTAAGCCTGTGGCGAGCATCGTAAACGTCGTTCCAAAAAGATATATTTTCAGGTACTCATTGGCATACACATACGATGCATCACTCGCCCCGAACAGGTACAGCACCGGTCTGCGAAAAGCATAGCACAGAATAAATATGACAAATGAGCTTGCGAACAGCATCGTGAAGGTATTTCCGAGTATCCGCTCCGCCCTCTCATCATTCCCCGCTCCCCTCTCAATGGAAAACAGCGGTGCACCGCCCATTCCAAACAGAAAGGTAAACGCAGCTATCAGCGTCGTGAGCGGAAACGCAAGCCCTATCCCGGTCAGTGCCAGACTGTCCGCCCCCGGAAGGTGCCCTATATAAATTCTGTCCACCACGTTGTAGAGAAGCTGCACAAGCTGGGCAAGAATAAGTGGAAGCGCCTGCGCCATGATGTTGGCTGAGACCTTACCCTTCGAGAAATCCTTACCGCCCGCATGAGGCTTCTGTGACTTAATATTTGACATGATAATCACCTCATCTTCTAAATGGTGTTGAAAGAAAATAAGGCAGTATGTTTTTATGCATAAATATTATACTTCCGCCATCGCAGCAAAGCCTTATTTTCCCTCAACACTACATAATACTTCTTATATAAATTACAGATTATTATACTTTTTCAAGAAAATAAAAACAAGTATTCAGTATCTATATTTTATATATGTTGTATAATTGTTTATACGGTATTAGACAAGTAATTGTGAACCTCAAATATGAATTAAGCAACATCTGTTGAATATAACACATAGTTTCGCAATTACCTATACGGATTGGTGTGTCAAAACATGCTTTATAAACTTAATTGTGTATAACATATTATATTTATACATATCGCGACTTTTGTGCAGAGTCCTTAGAACATCTTGCTTCGAGCAACCGGAGTCAATATGCATAAATATAATACGTTATACACTCACAGATTAAATGGGCATGCTTTTACACACTAATCCCATATAAAATTAAACATGAAAGGTCAGGTGACACCCACATGAACTCTCACAAGAAAATTGACATGACACAGGGGCCGATAATGCGGCTGGTCATTCTCTTTGCGCTTCCTATCTGTCTTGGCAATGTGCTGCAGCAGTTGTACGGCACGGTTGACACCCTCGTGATAGGAAATTTCTGCAGCCCTGCTTCTCTTGCCGCAGTCGGCACGAGCTCGCAGCCGGTCGAGCTGCTTTTATGTGTTTTTCTCGGGCTCGGTGCGGGCGTATCCATACTGGTGTCGCAGTGCGCCGGAAGCGGCAATACCGCACAGCTCAAAAAGGTCATATCAACCGCGACATTTTTTCTGTATGTCTGCGGTATTCCGCTCTCATTTATCGGAATACTCATAAGCCCGCATGTACTGCGCTTTATGCAGGTTCCGGCAGATGCATGGGACT
>CAMEEX010000088.1 GCA_945915235.1 uncultured Clostridia bacterium
AATATCATAGAGAAAAATAAAGTGGTAAGTTGCCAACGATTACTTGACACAAACGACAAGGTGATTGCTTTTGACAATCTGAAAAGCAAGATAATTCTCATAGCAAATGTTCCGACGAAGGACGTTGAAGCCGGATACAGCGAGGCGGTGGCAGAGCTTGAGCGCATGGAGGAGCTGATAAGACACGGTGAGCCGACAAAGGACATAGGCGGTCACATGACAAGTGAGATTAAGCCTCTTTTTTCAAAAGAAGAGTATTGCGAGATGGTGGAGAAGGCAAAGCGCCACATATTCGAGGGCGATATTTTCCAGATAGTTTTGTCAAACCGACTCGAGGCTGAGTATGAGGGAAGCCTTTTAAATACATACAGGGTTTTGAGAACCTTAAATCCTTCGCCGTACATGTTCTACTTTTCGGGAACGGACGTTGAGGTTGCGGGGGCTTCGCCTGAGACGCTTGTAAAGCTTGAGAACGGAGTGCTCCACACATTTCCGCTCGCGGGAACAAGACCGAGGGGCAGGACGACGGAGGAGGACAACAGGCTGGAGGCGGAGCTCTTAGCCGACCCGAAGGAGCTTGCGGAGCACAATATGCTCGTCGACCTTGGAAGGAATGACTTGGGTAAGATAAGTAAGTTCGGGACGGTCGAGGTCGAGAAGTATCACTGCATAGAAAAATATTCGCATGTAATGCACATAGGCTCGACGGTGAGAGGGCAGATAAGGGACGACAGGGACGCGCTCGACGCGGTAGATGCAGTGCTTCCTGCCGGGACACTCTCGGGGGCGCCTAAGCTGCGCGCCTGCCAGATAATAAATGACCTTGAAAACAACAAGAGGGGTATATACGGCGGCGCGATAGGCTACATTGATTTCACGGGAAATCTTGACACATGTATCGCAATACGAATTGCCTACAAGAAAAACGGCAAGGTGTTTGTAAGAAGCGGAGCAGGAGTTGTGGCTGACTCGGTTCCCGAGAAGGAGTATCAGGAGTGCATAAATAAGGCGGCAGCGGTCGTGAAGGCTCTTGAGGAGGCGGCGAAGCTTGCGGAGTGAAGCTAATCTCAAGGAGGGAGAAAAAGACAATATGATTTTACTGATAGACAATTATGACAGCTTCTCGTACAACTTATACCAGCTTGTCGGCAGCATTGAGCCCGATATCAAGGTTATAAGAAACGATGCGATGACGGTTGAAGAGATAGAAAAATTAAATCCCGACGGAATTATCATCTCGCCGGGACCTGGCAGACCTGAGGACTCGGGTGTGTGTCCGGAGGTGATAAAAAAGCTCGGCAGCAAAATCCCGATACTCGGTGTCTGTCTCGGACATCAGGCGATATGCATGACATACGGGGCAACGGTGTCATACGCGAAGGAGCTGATGCACGGAAAGCAGTCGGACACGAAGCTGGATACGGAATGTGAGCTGTTTAAGGGCTGTTCACCGACAACACCGGTGGCAAGATATCATTCGCTTGCCGCGGTCGAGGACACGATGCCTGACTGTCTGATTGTCACCGCGCGCACGGCGGACGGCGAGATAATGGCGGTGAAGCACAGGGAATATCCGGTTTACGGCGTGCAGTTCCACCCGGAGTCGATTATGACACCAGAGGGAAAGCAGATGCTTGCGAATTTCATAGGGCTGGCTGGCAGAAAGTGAAAGCATACAGCTGAATGAAGATAAGCAATTTTACAGATTATCGGAGTGGAAATCATAAAAAATTTTAGACGAAAAATAAAAAACATATTTGAACTCTATAAAAAATTTCGTAGAAAGCGAGGAAGAAATTATGATTAAGGAAGCCATTGTAAAGATTGTCCAGAAGGGAGATTTGACCTACGATGAGGCATATCAGGTAATGAACGAGATTATGAGCGGGGAGACGACACAGACACAGAATGCGGCTTTTCTTGCGGCGCTGTCTACAAAGAGCACGAAGTCTGAGACGATAGACGAGATTTCGGGCTGTGCCGCAGCCATGAGGGAGCACGCGGTTAAGGTTGAGCATGACGGCGATGTGCTCGAGATAGTGGGAACAGGCGGTGACGGCGCCCACAGCTTCAATATTTCCACAACGGCAGCCATGGTCATAGCGGCAGCAGGAATTAAGGTAGCAAAGCACGGAAACCGCGCGGCTTCCTCTAAGAGCGGAACAGCGGACTGCCTCGAAGCTCTTGGGGTGAACATAAACCTTGAGCCTGAGCAGTGCAGGAAACTTCTCGACACAGTCGGAATCTGCTTCCTGTTTGCACAGAAATATCACACCTCGATGAAGTACGTCGGAGCAATCAGAAAGGAGCTCGGAATAAGAACCGTGTTCAACATACTCGGACCGCTTACCAACCCGGCGCACCCGACATTTCAGGTGCTCGGCGTGTACGATGAGTCTCTTGTCGAGCCGCTAGCACAGGTGCTCATGGAGCTCGGCGTAAAAAAGGGCGTTGTCGTGTACGGCATGGATAAGCTCGATGAGATATCCATAAGCGCGCCGACAAAGGTCTGCGATTTCGAGAACGGAAGATACAGAACCTACATGATTAGGCCTGAGGATTTCGGATTTAAGACGGCAGACAAGAGCGAGATTGTCGGCGGCACACCGCAGGAGAACGCTAAGATTACGGAGGGAATACTTGATGGAAGCATCAAGGGAGCCAAGAGAGAAATCGTGCAGCTCAACGCGGGCGCAGGACTTTTTGTCGCAGGAAAGACGGCGACACTCGCAGACGGCGTGAAGCTCGCCGGTGAGTTAATCGACTCGGGTGCGGCACTTGAGAAATTAAATGAATTAAAGAAAGCGTCACAGGAAGTATGAGCACGATACTTGATACCATAGCAGACTATGCCAGCCACCGCGTGGAGCAGGCAGAAAAGAATGTTTCCATATCGGATATGAGGCGGCTAGCCGAGCAGATTTGTAATGCACAATATGCCGGAAAAAATTCAGGGGAACAAAATACAGCTTTAAAAAAAGCCTTAAATGAAAAATTCAGTTTTGAGAAGGAGCTTGCCCGCCCCGATATCACATTTATATGTGAGTGCAAAAAGGCATCGCCGTCAAAGGGACTTATCGCACCGGATTTTCCGTATCTTGAGATAGCAAAGGAGTATGAGGCGGCAGGTGCGGGGGCGATATCGGTGCTCACCGAGCCAAAGTGGTTTCTCGGAAGCAACGAGTACCTCCGAGAGATAGCACAGAATGTAAATATTCCGTGCCTGAGAAAGGATTTCACGGTTGACGGGTACATGATATATGAGGCGAAAACACTCGGAGCTTCGGCGGTTCTGCTCATCTGTGCGATAACGGAAAAGGCAAGACTTAGGGAGTACATAAAGATTGCGGACAGCCTGGGACTGTCGGCACTTGTCGAGGCGCACGACGAGCGCGAGATTGAGGAGGCACTCGACGCCGGGGCGAGAATAATCGGTGTGAACAACAGAAACCTCAAGGATTTCACCGTCGATGTACACAACAGCGAGAGGCTTAGACAGCTCGTCCCGAAAGATGTGATGTTCGTGGCGGAGAGCGGCATTAAGACGGCAAAGGACATAGACGTGCTCAGCGCCGCGTCGGTCAACGGAGTGTTAATCGGAGAGACGATGATGCTGTCGAAGGATAAGCGCGGCATGTTGGCAAATCTTAGGGGGAGATAATGGAGGAAGGTGAGCGCTTGGCAAAAATAAAGATATGCGGTCTGAGGCGGGAGTGCGATGTAGAGTACGCTAACAGGCTGAAGCCCGACTATATCGGATATGTTTTCTGGCAGAGGAGCAGGAGATATGTCACCTATGAGCAGGCGGCACGGTTCACGGAGGAGCTTGATAAAGAGATAACGCCCGTCGGTGTTTTTGTGGACGAGGAGCCGCAGAATGTGGCACAGCTTACAGCCGACGGCATAATAAAGGTGATACAGCTCCACGGGCATGAGGACGAGGCATATCTGAGGCAGATAAGAGCCATGACAGATGCCACGGTTATCAAGGCGTTCAAGATAAGGAGCGCGGAGGATATAAAGAGAGCCAAAGCGTTCCCGTCGGATTTCATTCTCCTCGACAACGGCTACGGAACAGGTCAGACCTTCGACTGGCAGTTGATTTCGGAGATTGACAGACCTTTCTTTCTGGCAGGTGGAATAAACATCGAAAATGTGGCACAGGCAATAAACACCCTTCACCCATACGCCGTCGACATCAGCTCCGGCGTGGAGACCGACGGATATAAGGATTTTGAGAAGATGCGGGAGTTTATGCGGGCTTGCGGACGTTGCGAATAAATATATCATAGTCCTTGGAACATTATACATTTATACAATAGATAAGTCTGTTTTACATCACGATACTTAAATTTTTTTAAAGGAGAACACACACATGGCAAACGCAAACGACAGCTTCTACATAGGAAGCACAGGAAACGGAAGGTTCGGACAGCACGGTGGTCAGTACATTCCCGAGACGCTTATGAATGCGGTTATAGAGCTTGAGAAGGCTTACAATCATTATAAGGACGACCCTGAATTTAACAAGGAGCTTAACACTCTTTTGAATGAATATGCGAACCGTCCGAGCCGTCTCTATTTTGCAAAGAAGATGACGGAGGACTTAGGCGGAGCTAAGATTTACTTAAAGAGAGAGGATTTAAACCACACGGGCGCGCACAAGATTAACAATGTGCTCGGTCAGGCACTTCTCGCAAAAAAAATGGGAAAGACAAGACTCATCGCCGAGACGGGTGCAGGACAGCACGGTGTTGCGACCGCGACGGCTGCAGCGCTCATGGGAATGGAATGTGTTGTGTTCATGGGCGAGGAGGACACCAAGAGACAGGCGTTAAACGTATACAGAATGAGACTTCTCGGGGCTGAGGTCATTCCCGTAAAATCTGGAACAGCCACATTAAAGGACGCCGTGTCGGAGGCGATGCGCGAGTGGACGAACAGGATTGACGATACGCACTACTGCCTCGGCTCGGTTATGGGACCGCACCCGTTCCCTACGATTGTCCGTGATTTTCAGGCTGTAATTTCCAAGGAAATTAAGGAGCAGCTTTTCGAGAAGGAGGGAAAGCTTCCTGACGCTGTCATAGCCTGCGTCGGCGGCGGCTCAAATGCAATCGGAACATTTTATAATTTCATAAATGACAAGAGTGTAAGACTCATAGGCTGTGAGGCGGCTGGAAGAGGAATTGATACCTTTGAGACGGCGGCTACGGTAAATACCGGAAGAGAGGGAATTTTCCATGGAATGAAGTCCTATTTCTGTCAGGACAAATATGGTCAGATTGCTCCGGTTTACTCCATATCAGCCGGGCTTGACTATCCGGGAATAGGACCTGAGCACGCATATCTTCACGATATCGGAAGAGCCGAGTATGTGCCTGTAACGGACGACGAGGCTGTTGATGCGTTTGAGTACCTTTCAAAGATGGAGGGAATTATCCCTGCCATCGAGTCGGCACATGCGGTCGCTTACGCAAAGAAGCTTGCACCGACGATGGACAAGGATAAGATAATAGTTATCACGATTTCAGGCAGAGGAGACAAGGACTGTGCAGCGATTGCGCGCTACAGAGGGGAGGATATCAATGAGTAGATTGAAGAAAGCATTTAAAAACGGAAAGGCATTTATACCATTTATAACCTGCGGAGACCCTGACCTTGAGACGACAGCGGAGATAGTCAGGCAGATGAGCGCAAACGGGGCGGACATAATAGAGCTCGGAATACCTTTTTCCGACCCAACGGCTGAGGGACCTGTCATTCAGGAGGCTAACATACGCGCGCTTGCGGGCGGAGTCACGACCGACAAGATTTTTGATTTTGTCAGGGAGATAAGAAAAGAAGTTGCCACCCCTATGGTGTTTATGACCTATGCAAATGTCGTATTCTCCTATGGAAGCGAGAAGTTTATCTCAATCTGCAAAGAGATAGGAATTGACGGACTAATCCTGCCTGATATCCCATACGAGGAGAAGAACGAGTTCCTCCCGATTTGCAAAAAATATGACGTTGACTTAATCTCACTCATAGCACCGACCTCACATGAGCGCGCCGCGATGATTGCGCGCGAGGCTGACGGATTTATATACCTTGTGTCATCGCTCGGCGTTACGGGAGTGCGTTCTAAGATAACGACGAACATCGGCGAGATTGTGAAGATGATTAAGGCTAATACGGACGTCCCATGTGCCGTTGGATTCGGAATATCCACGCCTGAGCAGGCGGCGCAGATGGCAGCAGCCTCGGACGGAGTGATTGTCGGAAGCGCCATCGTAAAAATTGTCGCACAGTATGGCAAGGACGCACCAAAGCACGTCGGGGAGTATGTGAAGAGCATGAAGGGAGCGATAAGCTAGGATATAGTGTGGGAATATATTACTATTGCTAAAGCATCTTAACATAATGTATGAGATGGGCTATTGGTCAATCCCTATAGGAAATTAAAATAAGCAGCCTCATGCCGGGCATTAAAGTATTTTACTGCATGGCGTGCGGCTGTTTTTGCGTTATTTTGCAGTGTTTGTGTGTTTGGTCTTTTGGGGTTCAGCGTATTTTCACATTCTGTAACAATCCTGAAATATTCGTAACAATCCCGTAACAAAACTTAATGTTTTTGTAACAAAATGTAAGAATTTTGTAACCTTAATCCGAGAATTGCGTGCTATTATATTAAATATAAGGGTTAAAGTCAAAAAATATAAAGGCAGCAGTTAATTGCCAGACTTGGCACATGTTATCAGAGGTTGTGGAATTTTGTGACACTACCGCCTGATAGTTATATTTTCACATATCGGCGGTAAAAAAATTCCCATTTGTTCACGATATAATCGGACGGTACCGCCTGATTGATTTTATTATCTTTGCAGGCGGTATATTTTTTCATTAATTGGCGTTTTTGCATTGGATATTCCGAAATTATACCGCCTAAAAAGTTCTATTAACCATATAAGCGGTAATTACAAGGACTTTTTCTTTAAAATAACAGAATTATTACCGCCTTATTTCATTCGTCAAGCTTTTAAGCGGTAAAGTTGAAGGTATTAAATGCCGTAAACGTAGCCGACATCGTTTTGTAAGGATAAACCCCTTAATAAAATTCGTGATATTAGACAATCTAGGGCTTCAGGTTTGCAAAATTCAATAAGGAATAGTTATTAATAAAACACTTTACTATATGAAGGAGGTTCAAGGTATGAAAAGAGCAGCATTTATATTCGGAGCGGTGACACTTGCGCTTATGGTGACGGCGTGCGGCAGGGCGGAAATTCCCGACAAGCCGGCAGAGGAGCTCACCTGTCCGCTGATTGGCGGAATGACAGGGCAGGATACGGAACATAGCTCCGGCTACAGGTACAACAAGGGCACAAATAGCTGGGACGAGGTGTACACTGTCGGTGACGTTAGTCTTGTATACGACAAGGCAGAAAATAAGCTTGCTATTGAGCACGATGGTAAGAAAAACGAGGTTTCGTGTGCGATACAGCATTTTGGCGGCGGAGTTGGAATGAGCATCGGGCTTGTCGATATGACGGGAGACGGCAGCGATGAGTTTATTCTGGAGGCGCACGACAGGGAGCTTGGGCTGTATTTTGTGTATGATTTGAAAAATGAGAGGGATTTGTCACCGTATTACTGCACTGATGCATCGAATATTTTCAGCTCATATCTGTATGAGGAGTATGCAGCACAGCTCAAAGAGGCAGTCAATGACAGCTTCACAAGTAAGGGAATGGAAAAAATCTTTTCTGATGTGGACGGTGAATTGGATTTGGATTTATTCAAACTCAGAAGAGATGAGGACGGAATTGAGATGTTTGAGAATGTGGTTACCGAAAAGAGGCTGTGCTATCATTGGTACGGTTGGGGCGATGCGGGGACATATTGGGACTGTATTTTTGATTTCACATTTGACGAGAACGGGTGCCATATGGAAAATATTGAAGCTGACAACTGAATTTGACAAAATGCGTCGAGCGTCTTAGAATGTAATTAATTTATTACATTACTAAGGGTGAGTATAATGCGTGATGATTTTTTTGGATATATGAACAGCCGTTTGAAGTACACCGATGTCTCAATCAAGGCGGTGTGTGATGGTCTGATGGATACGGACATCTTGTATAAATATATGAACCAGCATTTGTCGTTGTCCAAGCCCGTGATGGACAGGATATTGGACAGAATGGGCGGCTCCGACTATGACTATGAATACTATCTGCTGCCCGATGAATATAGGCTGTGGGAGGAGCGCCAGAAAATAGTGCGTGCTCTGCTTGAGGGCAAGGTTCCGGTTATAGACGAAAGCGACGCCATGTACAATATAAAGGACGAGACGGAGGGCAGGCTCCCAAGGCAGTTTATGTATTTTATGAAAATACAAGCCATGAAAAATGCGGCATATCAAAATAGTATTGAAAAAGAATATTGCAATAAAAAAATCAATAATAAAGAAGGCATCAATGAAGAAAGTGGTGATAAAAAAAGCATCAATAAAGAAAACAATGATAAAAAAATAGGTAATAAAGAAAATAGTGATAGTGAGTATATTGACGCGGAAATGCTTCGTGAGGCTGTGCGGCTTACTGTGCCGGACTTTGATAAAATCATTGAGGCTATAGATAATAATGTATCAGATGAAAAAATTCACTCCTGCGATTTCAATGACATCTATACCACGACAAAAAGGCTTGGCTGTCAGGAGATAGCGCTTATTCTTGATTATGCCATGTGCATTGCACGGGACAATATTTCTTTGGCGGTAAAGATTTGTATGAGCTTTGTGAAATATATTCCTCAGGAATTTAATGAGGAAATAGCGGTGGTGAGCATATATCCAAAGGCGGTTTACTGCCTTTGCACCCTGTACAATGATATCTTGTATAATTTGAAGATGGCAGATAATGCAAAGATGGAAAATGCAAAGGAGTATAATGAAGAGGCAGGAAACTGCCGTGCCAAAGCAATCATCATACATGAACTTCTGAAATTGTGTGATGCCGCGATAAAAATGTTAGGCACAGGATTGAGAATGAATTATGTCTGGGAGCTTCTGGTGCTGAGGGAGAAGTACACGGGGAAAGCCGACAGGCTGAGATGGGTGCTGGAATATCTGTACAGTAAGTTTGGAATGGACATTGCCACGGTAAATGATGCGTATTTATACATTGAGACGGAGGTATATGATGCTGCGACGGTGCTTGAGGTGAGGCGGCGCATGCTGTCGATGTCCAAGAAGGAATTGTGCAGGGATTTGTGTGCCGAGGCGACTTTGTACAGCTTTATCAATAAAAGGCGAAATCCACATCTTCACACGGTCCGAATCTTATTTGACAAGCTTGGAATGGGGACACAGCTTGTGAGGTCGGATATAGCAAGCGAGTCGTATGACGAAAGAATGAAATCAAGGAAGATAAGAAGATTATTGAATAAAGATGAGCTTGATTATGCAAATCAACTTAATAGTGAGCTATATAATTCGTTGGATATGAACAAGTATGAAAACATAAGAGTGGTTCAGGGGAATAATATTTATATAAAAACGAAGAAGGAATTAATTACTAAGGAACAGCATAGTCAGGAGTATAGAAAATTGTTGGAAATGACAGTTGATATCACATCATTGCTGAAAAAACAACAAATATCATATGGAGATATCTTTCTTACAGGTGATGAATTGATGTGTCTTTATAATATGCTGCATTTGCATGACAATATCAATGCATTGGATTTGCTTTACAATATATGTTGCAACTATGAGAAAAATTTCACGAGTGTAGATGAAAATAATAATTTCAGTGAGATGTATAATCATATAAACAGGTATTCGCTTATAATGAATTATACATCAAGTGGATATGGGAATATTGGTAAGTTTGAATTATCAGATATTATAAGCCGCTCACTTATTATTAATATGCTGAAAATCAAAAGAATGAACCTTGTGGTCAGTAATTTGAATACGTTATGGTGGAACAGCAGAGAAAAAAATGGATATGATGTTGACGCATATGATGGAGAAAGGTGTATGGAGGCTTGTATGATAATCAGCAGTTGGTCAGGGAAAATCAATATGTATAAAATATATGCTGAAAAATTGCAGAGATTTTATTCACATACATAATACTAATAAATAACTTTTAGGCGATTGGACAAAAATTAAAGTCGCTTTAGGGCAATGTATAGTATATAATATAAATATAGTCAGACGTGATTTACAGGTAATAGTAATTGAGAGAAAATGTTTGCATGGGGCGAAGGTTTAAGCACAGAGGAGGGAAGTATATGTCAATCAAAAAAATCGTTTTAGGAGCACTTATCGTATCTGCATCTGCGGCAGTTTTGTGCGGCTGTAATGGAAAAGAGAAGGAGACAGCATCTGAACAGCAGCAGTATCATGCCTATGAGTTTATGACACAGACGGACAGGGTTGACCTTGTAGGCAGCATGTACACGTCGAACATGATAACAAGGGACGGCTACGCAATGTACAGCTATGTGGTGACTGACCCGGAGTATGCAGATTATTTTGACGAGAATAAGCATGTGAGAGTTCTTGATGAATATGAAGGTCTCACCGAGGAGGTGCACTCATCACTGGCAGAGAAGTCGGATTGTCCACGGAACATGCGGACAAGTATGTATCTTTGTGCCAAGAACGGAACAAATCTTACCGCCGATGGCATGAAAATCCTTAATTTTAATGAGAATGACCCGAGACAGGTGGCACAGCAGGTCAAGGTTGAGGATATGAATGACAAGAATATAAGATGTCTTGTGCAGAATTATTTTATTGATGTTGACGGAACCGTGCTGTCGGATAAGATATCGGATAAATATTTTGGCGGTGCGGATAAGCTTGAGCTGTCAGAGGAGCAGCTTGGGTGGGCGAAGGCTGCCTACGAGGACAAACTGGGTATGGAGATGGACTACACGGAATTTATTGAGAAGTATTATAATCTCCTCACCGATGAGCAGATGCAGGTATGGCGTGACATATGGGGTGTGGAATATTAGAGGTTTTAACTAATTATAATTTTATAAATTAAAAGAGGGGGAGAATTACCTGAATGAAAACACAAAGAAAAATAGGTCTGCTTACAATATTAATGCTTATGCTGGTTTTTGTGTCCGCGTGCGCTAAAGCTGATGACAGTGGTGAAACTGATGGTCAGAATTCCGACGGTACATATGCACATGCCGACGACGATGTGAATGTATATTCGGCTGTTAAATATGAGATTAATTTGGGTGAGGGACAGAACGTGTATTCCATGAGTCAGTCACAGAGCGGAATATATTATGTGGTTCTGGATATGTCGGAAGGGTTGACGGCAGGCTTTGAGAACAGGATATACAGGCTTGACTATGATGCGCTCAACGGCGCCGATGCACAGCTAAAGAAGAACTATGGCTGGCTGTATGAGAGCGATTTGAATATAGTAGATATTTCAGAGGACATTACACCTGATGCCCTTTTAAATTTATATATACAGGATATTTACAGTCTGGAAGATAAGCTGTATATTCTGGTGCAGACATATGACCAGGCTGTTGAAAAATCGGGGTACTATGTATATTGCCGTGACGCGGACGGAAACACGGAGCTGGCAAGCGATATAACGGAGGGCTATGAGGCGGCGTATGCAGTTGCAAGCGCGGATTTGGGTACGGAAAACGTGCATCTCGATAATTTCTTTGTGGTCGAGACGGATAATGGTATTGTAGTGGTGACAGGTTTTGGGACTCCGACAGTGGATAATAAAGTGGCTACGATTGCCATAGATAAAAATAATCAGGTAAAAAAGCTATGTGGAAATGAAATCTCTGAAGATGTGTTTGTGAGCGGCGGGACGAGCATATATACGGTTGGCGGTAGTGATTTGTGCCTATATGATATGGGGGAGATAATGGAGAACATTGTGCCTGCCGTCGTTGGAAGCTTTTACGATACGACATTTTCAGGTCTGGTGG
>CAMEEX010000089.1 GCA_945915235.1 uncultured Clostridia bacterium
TACTAAAACTTATTTCTGACATTTTTTAACATCCTCCTAATATTCAAAAGCCATGCTGTAAAATCAAATCCTACAAATTTGATAAACCAATTTATAATCTTATAAATCCCTGTATTAACATTCATAGTAAGATTAATATTGTCATGTAAGTAACTTCTTAATTCTTCTCTTTCTTTTTTATCCTTTATCCCATACAAAACCATTAATGACGAATAGTACATTTTAGAGAAATTTATTTTTAGTAACGCAGACAATTCATAATCATCAATTAATGCACAAAATTCCACATTACTCGAAATAACCTTCAATTTATCCATTTCTGCTTTTAATCTAATTCCACTTGTTGTTGCACCCGTTCTCCCCAAAATATAATTATATACATACTTTCTTATAGATTTTATACTCCTAGCTGACAAAATAATTCTTGGCATAAGGAAAACGTCTTCATAATATAACCCTTTAGGGAACTCGTTTTTTCCATTTTCAAATAATTTTTTATTAAAAATGTATTTCCATGGATACCACTCATATTCAAATGTTGCCATTGAACATTTTAAATATTCAGTTGGAGTCATTAAATCATTATGTTGAATTGGTAATTGTTCACTTTGCATGTTTCCACTTTTAAAAACTCTATATCCAAACTCATATATATCTACATTTGATTTTATTTCATCAATCAGAATATCTAATGTATCCATTTCCAAATAATCATCCGAATCAATAAAACATACATAATCTGCTTCAGCCAAAGTAATCCCCATGTTTCTTGCAAGTGCTTGTCCTTCATTTTTCTTATGAATTACTCTAAAAAAATCAGGATATTTTTTAGCATAGTCATCACAAATCATTGCGCTAGAATCACTTGAGCCATCATCTATAGCTATAATTTCTACATTAACATTGTTTTGATTTAATATACTATCAAAACATCGTTTTAAATAACCTGACGTATTATATATCGGAATAATAAATGACAATTTTTTGTTCATTTCTAAATCACCTCCGTTTAAACAAGTTGCTTATATCCAATCAATTATATACGGAATAACACCATCTCTGCCATATCCATTTTCAGAAAATGCAAGTGAAATTACCATATATACAATCATAATTAATATAAACAACCCTTTATATTGTTTTCTCAAACGATTATTTGACATTTGATATAGTACATTAGGAATCAATATCGTATAGTAAATACTAAAAAAATTTGAAAATCTAGAAATCATAGTATTATTTACACTTATCAATTGTAAAGCCAAAGAAAAGAGAACTGCTGTATTTAACAATTTTCTTTTTCTCATTTCATAATAAATTTTGCCATCGCTTTCTGACAGTATACTCTTATCGCCTTCTCTATCAATTCTCTTTTTATCCAAATAAAAAATTATTATAGACAACAACATAAATATAGAAAACATCTTTAAGTTTCCACCCTTAGTATGTCTAACCAAGCCAGAATCTATTGTATAAGCTGTGAAGTAATATTTTGTAATAAATGAATATAATTTATCATAAAATATAAATACGATACCAACAGCCAAAGAAAATACACCTATTGTTTTCCAATTATACTTTTTTACAATCACATCAAATAAAATAAAAAGCAAAAAAACATACGAAGCAGAATGAAACAAAGAAGCAATAAACACAATTACAATTGATAAAACATATTTTTTCTTTATTAGTGCTAAAAAGCTAAACATGCAAATTCCTACTGCAATTTGTGTTCTTTCTTGATTCATTAAATTAAACCAACAGCAAAACATTACATATAATATCACAGACAGTTTTTTATCATATGACATATTTATCATGCCAATATAATAAGCTCCCATTCCCAATATTCCAACACCAAAAAAGAACATATGTTGAGTTGGCGATATGGTATATAAAATTTTATTATATATAATCCAACCTGCTTCCAAATAAGAATGGAGTGCTTGTTTTGACGAAATATTCATAAAAATATTTAAATATGACTGTGTATCCCATCCAACAGTTGCCGATCTAAATGAATATAAGAAAAGCAACACAATAAATGAGAATATTAAAAAGAGTTTATCCCTACTATAAAGCTGATGATCAAACACATAAGCTATTAAAATAAGAATAAATACTACTATAAAATATATAGTCAACGTTTTGTCCTTCTTTCTAGATTTTTTACAAGTTCTTACTATATAATTTTTTTCACATACTACAAAACTTTGTAGATATTACTTTAAATATTCAATGTCCACTTTTCAATTTGTTTTTTATTTTGAAAATTAATCTTAACAAAAATACTAATTTAAAATATGCCATAAATGTAATTATTTTAACTTGTTTGGGAAATCGTTTAAAATATTGATTTTTAATATATTTAATAGAATATTTTTCCTCTATATACGACAAGATTTTTTTTGTTGACTCCTTATTACACATCATAATATAAATACTATTATTAAGTACTTCTCGCAATTCTATGGCTTCTAATTCTTCCTTCATTTCTTCTTTTGGAAGACTATCTATTAGAAATTGATATGCTATCTGACAGTTTTTTTCATCGTTTAATTTTTGTGTGTGCATTAAAGACGAACTAACTTGCACATACATATATAACTTTTTGGGAAGATAATATATACTCTTAGATACAGCCAACGCCTTCTTCGTAAAAGGCATATCTTCATTTCTAAAAAGGTTTCCAAACCTAACACTATTATCATCAATTACCTTTTTTTTATATATCTTGCCACATGTTGAACCAAACACATAAACAAACGCATCATTTTTATCTATAAAACCTTCTTCAAACCTTATATCCGCAGACTTTCCCTCTCCTATTTTATTTCCATCGCAATCCACAAGTAAGTAATCAAATACAATGCAATCAATGTCATGTATAAACAATTTTCCTAATTGTTTTTCAAAACTATAATCTAAATAATCATCCGAATCCACAAATGTAATATAATCTCCTGTCGCATTGTCTATACCCTTATTACGCGAACAACCTGGTCCTAAATTACGCATATTTCTTACAACGACAAGCTCATAATTAACATCGTCTTTATAATCTTGCGCTTGTTCAAAGCTATTATCACTTGAACAGTCATCAACAATAACAACCTCTATCTTAAAATCTTTAATGGCATTCAACCTTAATAAATTTTTTTTCATCAAATGAAACGAATTATACATCGGTATAACAATACTTAACTTTTTCATACATACACCTATTGATAATATATATTTTTTAATTATCTATAAATAAATTTCAAATATCACCGGTTTCAACGCTTAATAATATTTTTCAATAAAATAAGAATTCCCGTCTCACCCAAAAATTTTTTTAACAAATGTTTAATTGCACCTCTAAAATTATATCCTCCATACTTTTTCAATATGTTTTGAAAATCCATGCTTGAGTAATCGTTCCAAAACTCTTCATATAAATCAGGTTTTCTTGTCGGATGATTAAAACACATCTGATAAATTATGGCTTTTTCTAATTCTGCTTCTACTACATTACATTTTTCAAAATTTTTCATTATTTCTATTAATTTTTTCCCTTTTTGTGTATTAACCAATACTTGTGAAACTTCTTCTTTATATGGAAATTCTGGAATAACCTTTCGTATTCCCCAAAAATCACCAATCGTTATATCTGAGTTTCTATTAATATTTGCAAATGGACATTTATAACATCCTGAATTAAGTATTAAATCACTGTAAAACAACTCTGTATAACGTCTTAATTTAAAACTATTTATGTAACGTTTTTCATTTTCAAATCTTGCCATGACAGGATAACTTTTCCACTTAGCTTTAGAATATCGAAAAGAAAATTCCACCAATCTACTATTTTCCCTTTGCTCAAGCCATTCTTTAAAATCATTCCATACAATTGGTTTTGGAGTTCCATGACATACAATATCCACTAAATATAACCTTGAATTATCAACTCCATCTTTCAAAATCTTTTTATTTAATCCTTCCATTTGGCATGGCGTCCCTGAAAAAATAACAACTTTACCATCTATCAAATCACTACAAACTGAATCATAAATATTGCCCAACTTGCTCTGCACATATTTACTACCACGTAATGAAATATATTCTTCTTCACAGGAAGTTCTTATATGTTTAACATTAAAGTTCTCATCAAAAGCTGCACCATATACTATAGGATTGCATCTTTCTATAAGTCCCACAGCTCTAATAATTGCAGGAAAAGCTCCACCTGAGGAGCTGTCATAGTTATGAATATCTTTAAACGCATATATTTCCTTAACGCCTATTGTCATAGCACCTACTCTTTCTTTATATAACTACTTAATTTCTTTATTACCTCTTAGCAACCAAAGAAAAGAAAGCTTAATCATCTTCCTTTACGATTTTTATACATGAGTCAATATAAAATAATGCTTTTTTTCGTTTTTCTGTTATTATATGATTTACATTATCAAAGTTAATAGGTTTATTCAATATTTCACTTAAATTAATAAAATCTATTATCTCTCTATCTAAACTTTCATATTCCTCTAGCAAAAAACCCAGCTTATTTCTATTTCCACGTATTTTTGTTGCAAAAGGAGTATTCATCACTATTGACATTACTGTCCCATGAAACGTATCCGTAACAACATACTCTGCAAAACTTACCCAACATAAAAGTTCTATTGGATCTACATTAATGTTCTTATCACACCACTTATGATAAAAACCAACAGAAATTATTTTTAAACCTTTTTTTTGAGCAAAACATTGCACACTACTTATCTCATTAGAATCATTCATATTTTCATCATATGAATATATTAAGATATACTTTTCTTTTATAGGTCGTCTAAACTTCTTTTTTTCTTCATAAAAACCATACAAAATAACCGGATCACAAAGTTGTTCTGGAAGTATACCCGATAATGTACTAATAATAGTTTGTGAATTTACATCTCTTACACTTATCTTATCAAACCTTTTTATACCCGCTTCAATATATTCTTCCGCTTTTTTCTCTTTAATAAAATCTATGGTAGTCGGGCCAAAGCATCCTGCATAAGCAAATACAAATTTAGCTGGTACTCCTAGCCCCCAAAATACTGTATTAAGTCCCGGTTCTATGCTAAAGACTTCATCACTTCCAATAAACGCAGCATCTAAATTTTTACACTTAGAATAATATTCTCCAACCATATTCTTTTTTTTCTTAAAATTCTCAAGAATAACCCTTTTCTTTATATTGAATAACGTTCTTAAAATTCCTTTTTCTACTAAAAACCCACAATAATAAGGAATAGACCTTAAAGAAATATTATACTTATTTACATCTACATCCAAAAAATCAAAATTTTTAGTATATTCTAAAGCGCAAACATTATTATCATACTTATATAAAACATGTTCTAAGGCATATAATTGTAATACAGCTCCATGATTATGTACTGTGTGATGTGTAATTATCCTAATTTTCATTTCAAACCACTCCTATTATTTATCTTTCTCTCGCAAAACTTCTGAATATCCATCCACGCAATCTACTAGGAATAATCTTTTGAACAATCAGCCTTTTACAAATATTCATAAAGTATGTTTTATAGTCAATCATCCTATTCCTAAGCATATAATCCTGGAGAGCTTTCTCACTTCTAAAGTATTTTTCTCCGCCTCGGCGTTGATACATTTCTTCTCCAACACGAACATTTACAAGAACTGTACCTGTATTCGCAAATGTAGCGTTTTTTAACCACATTCTAATCCATAAATAATAATCTTCATTCCAAAACCAATCTTGATATCCCCCCGCTGCTTGAACTGATGACTTTTTATACATAACCGAAACATGGTTTAACGCACATCTAGTTTTCATGTACTCACGAATTTCTGAATTAGATTTAGGGACAACTCTCTTTGCTACAATGTTTGCTTCTTCACCTATAAACTCAGTAATATCGCCTCCTACAACATCGACCTCTGGATGTAACTCAAAATACCTAAGCTGTTCCTCAAATCTAGTAGTTGATGATATGTCATCACTATCCATACGGGCTATTATTTCATACTTAGCACTTTCAACGGCTAATTTCAAAGCATTACCAAGACCTTGATTTTTTTCTAAACGAATTACCTTAAATATATCATACTTATTTTCATATTTCTTTATAACAGCATTAATCTCATCTGATACCAATCCATCCACTACAAGAACAATTTCATTTGGTTTAATCGTCTGATATTCTGTTATACTACTAAGCGCCCTATCAAAAAATGTTGGATTGTCATTTTTATATACAGACATTGCAACAGAAAATTTCATATCTTCATTTATATTCATATTTTCATCTATATCTTTCATTTGGCTGTTTAAAATCTTTTTCGCTTTCATCTGTTTGTTTTCATAATCATCAGCTATAATCTTTTCAGTTCTAAGAAGATAATCCCCAAAATCCTCCGCCGTAGCCATATCGTCCTGCGAAATACCTTCCTGCTTAATGAATGCCTTCTTTACAGTATCAACTATAATCTTGACATCACCTACAAAGCTTACATTTTCTATGTACCTAAGATCCCAGTCTAACTTTTCTTCCCAACTTATAGCATTACGCCCATTTACCTGAGCTAATCCGGATAATCCCGGCTTGGCTGTATGTCTCATTCTCTGTTCATCTGTCATGAACACCATATCTCTGACGAGCTGTGGTCTTGGGCCAATTACTGACATTGTTCCATTAAGAATATTAAATGCCTCAGGCAGCTCATCAAGTGATGTACTTCTGAGCCATTTACCGAACTTGGTTAATCTCACATCATCTGGAAGAAGTTCCCCATTCTCATCACGCTCATCTGTCATTGTTCTGAACTTATACATCTTAAATACTGTTTCTTTTCCATTCTTATCAACAAGTCCCGGTCTATCCTGAGTGAAAAGAACCGGGGTTCCAAGTTTAAGCCTTACTAATAGGGCAACTATAGCGTACAGAGGACTAAAACATATTATGGCTAAAGAAGCACATATAATATCTAATAGACGTTTAACATACTTCTCATAGAATCCCATTTTTCTCTGAATTATTGGTTCCATGCTTACCGCCTCATAAGATGTACTGTCCGCTTTGTTCTTGGCTATCCTTGTTATAACGGCAGTTGCAACCATTATAATACAACCAAGTATAATTAACTTTTTATGTTTATGTACTGTCTTAGTCACGTTGCTATCTCCTCTGTATAATGATACTATTCAAAACAAGCCCTAATAACCTCAATAACCCTCTCCTGCTGCTCCGGTGTCATCTTGTTATCACTTGGGAGGCACAGACCTCTATTAAAGATATCAACACCGACATCTTCGCATCCGCCTGCTATATATGCATTGCTTCTTGCTCTTCCGTTTCCGTCCTCGGTGACAAAGCCATTCATTCTGTAGATTGGCTGCATATGCATAGGCTTCCATATTGGACGTCCTTCTGCATTTATTCCTGCGATAGCTTCAAGGATTTCAGTCGGGCAGCTCTTTCCATGCTCTGGAACATAAGCTACGTCCTTTTCACCTCTAACCTGCTTGCACATAGCGTCCTCATCGATTATGAGACAGCTAAGCCAGAAGTTCGGCTCACTGTTCTTTTCATCATATGGATTCATCTTTACCGGAAGTCCCTTCAGTCCTTCCTTATATCTCTCATAGATGGCTTTCTTCTGAGCCATATGCTCGTCTGCATACGGAAGCTGTCCTCTGACTACACCTGCTATGATGTTACTCATTCTATAGTTGTAGCCAAGTTCTTCATGCTGATACCATGCAGCATTCTCTCTTGACTGTGTGGACCACTTTCTTGCCTTGTCAGCCCACTCCTCGTTATCTGTGAGAAGCATTCCGCCGCTTGAGCCTGTGATAAGCTTATTACCATTCCACGATACAACAGCCACATCTCCGAATGTTCCAGTCTGTCTTCCCTTATATGTAGCACAGAACGACTCTGCTGCGTCCTCCACGATAAGTGCTCCATGCCTGTCCGCAATAGCTCTTATCTCATCTGCCTTGCCCGGTGTTCCGTACAGATGTGCAATCACTATGAGCTTCACATCAGGATATATTTCAAATGCCTTTTCAAGAGCAATCGGATTCATATTCCATGTATCACGCTCTGTATCAATGTATACCGCCTCGCCGCCCTCATAGGCAACGGGATTTACAGTCGCATCAAAGGTCATATCCGAGCAGAATACCTTATGTCCTTCAAGAGTGCCATGTCCAACCTTAGGCTGACCATAGAGTTTTTCACCACATAGCTTAATTGCAAGATGAAGTGCTGCGGTTCCGGAAGATAAACCAACTGCATATTTACAGCCAATCTTCTCTGCTGTCATTCTCTCAACCTCGTTGATATTTGCTCCAACTGTCGATACCCAGTTAGTTCTTATAGCCTCATCAACCCATTTCTGCTCATCACCATGCATTGTAGGGCTCGACAGCCATACCTTAGACTCAAATGGCTTGAATTCTTCTTTTCTTGTATACATCGTTAATACTCCTTTTGTACTTCTATCATAATATCAAACTTTCGCAACCTTGCATTAAATCATAAAGATTTAATATCGTCCTTCTCAATCACACAACCATAAGCCCTGCTGCGTTTATCATAACTTATCCCCACCATCAGAATGTTTTCTGAATACTGCTTCAATCTATCCGGATATTTTTTATCCTTAATCTGATTGATAGCTGTATGTGCTGTTTTATTCCATTTCAGTTCTACCAGCAGCACAGGATACGTCGCAGAATATTCCTTCTTCGGGATATATACAAAATCCGCAAAGCCCCTGCCTGTAGGCAGCTCGCGCACCGGCTTATAATAATACTTCATTGTACTGCCCACTCATTTCTCCTGGTAACCGACTCAAGCTCCTGGCGTATTTCCTCATTTGGTATGAACGTCATGCTCTGTGTCTGTTGATATGCAAGGTAGCCTAAATGTATAAGCAGTGTTAATACGTCATCGCGGCAGCTTAGTCTTGTCATATCATTCTGGAAGCCCCGCACATCCACATGCACCCTGTCACCTGACAACATTCCTATGATTGCCTCGCGAAGTCCGTCAAAATTCATATTGATGAACGGTGTCACAGCCTCGTAGCTGCCCGTCTGCGACCAATAGCTCTGAAAGCTTCCTCTCTGCATAAGTGCCACAACAGCATTAGGATTATATATATGGCTGTCTGACAGCTCGTATCCGTCATACCAGCGTTTTACCTCAGTAAAATCTTTATGATATTTTTCACACAGGTCTCTGACTTCCTTCTCCGTAAATCCAAAATATGGTGCCAATTCACCCGGATTTATCATGGTGAATTCATTAAAGTTATTGAGTGCAGACTGAGTACGCAGCTTCTTTATCGGAAGAATTCCTGTAAGGTATGCAAGATGCAGGAACTTAGTCGGCTCATTGCCTTTAAACATTCCCCGCAGAAAATTGATATATTCCTCCTGTACTTCCTCATCTGCCGCTTCATCCCTGATGAGGACATCCCACTCATCGATTATCACTACGAACTTAACTTTCTCATAAGAATTCAGTATGGACATTGCACCAAATGCTGTCTCGTTATCTCCAATGTCAGCAGCAGGATATATACTTCTAAGCTCTGAAACAACATTTTTATTTATATATCCAAGCAGCTTTTCCGGTGCTCCCGCATCCATCAGGCACCACTGGATATCAAGGTGAATTACATCATATTTATTAAGATGTTCTTTAAATGACTTTTTCCTGCTTATCTCATAATCAGAGAACATAGCTTGCGAATCGCAGCCTCTGCTATAATATGCGGTTAACATATCCGCAGCTATCGATTTTCCAAATCTCCGCGGTCGGCTGTTACATATCATAGCCTGTTTGGTATCAAGCATTCTGTTGGTATATTCAATAAGTCCTGTCTTATCTACATATATCTCCGAATTCAACGCTATTCTGAACGCTTCATTATCCGGATTAACAAATCTTCCCATATCATGCCCTCCCTCGCTATATTCTCATAAGGCAGTCACATGACCTGCTATGCCCCAAGCTTTTTCTCCGGCCTATAAGTCTTAACAAACCCCGCCACGATATTCTCGATATCATCTGTATTATTATAGCTTGCCTTTGCGAGCATTTCAAGCTGTCCCATGAATTCTTCTATATTAAATGGTATCGGCTTGCCGATATGTATGAGGTCGTTGGCTGTTTTCTGGAGGCCTTCCTCTGCCATGAGCTTCTCCTCGAAGAGCTTTTCGCCCGGCCGGAGTCCTGAGTAGACGATCTTGATGTCCACGTCCGGTCTGTAGCCGGAGAGCTTTATGAGGTTTCTTGCGAGCGAGTCAATCTTCACCGGCTCACCCATGTCGAGCACGAAGATGTCACCGCCCTGAGCGTACACACCTGCCTGAAGCACGAGGCTTACCGCCTCCGGTATGGTCATGAAGTAGCGGATTATGTCAGGGTGCGTTACGGTCACAGGTCCGCCCGCCTCTATCTGTTTCTTGAAGAGCGGTATTACCGAGCCGTTGCTTCCGAGGACATTTCCGAAGCGCACTGCCGCATACTGTGTATGAGGGCGGACGCTTTCTTTTTCCGGTGCCGCGCTCTCCTGTGTGGCGGCAGCAAGCTTGATGACTTCGGAGTACTCACTCTCCTCGTCCATATGCGCGTAGAGCTTAGGGAGTATATCCATTCTGTTGTCCTTGCTGATGACGTTCATGCTCTGAATGACCATCTCGCAGAGTCTCTTGCTGGCTCCCATTATATTGGTCGGATTGACTGCCTTGTCCGTGCTTATAAGCACGAATCTGTCCGTGCCGTACTTCATCGCGGCGTATGCAGTCTTATATGTACCTATTACATTGTTCTTGATTGCCTCGTTAGGGCTGTTCTCCATGAGTGGGACATGCTTATGTGCCGCAGCATGGTAGACTATCTGAGGCCTGTACTGCGCGAACACGCTCTCTATCCTTCTGCTGTCCCTTACGGAGCCGATGAGCACCTTGAGGTCAAGCTGCGGATAGTTCTTTCTAAGCTCCTGTTCGATATCGTATGCGTTGTTCTCATATATATCGAAGATAATGAGCTGCTTCGGATGATGCTTGGCCACCTGTCTGCACAGCTCGCTTCCTATGGAGCCGCCGCCGCCTGTTACGAGGATGACCTTGCCCTCTATGAAAGAGTATATCTCACTCATATTCACCCTTATCTGGTCACGTCCGAGAAGGTCTGTCACTTCAACTTTCTTCATCTTGCTTAAGGATACGGAGCCATTAGTGAGCTGGTATACACCCGGAAGTGACTTGATCTCACAGTCGGTCTCCTTACATATATTGAGGATTTCCCTTCTCTGCTCCATGGAGGCTGTCGGGAGTGCCACAAGTATCTTATCGATGTTGTACTTTCTGACTGCCTCGAAGATGCTGTCACGTCCGCCCACAATCGGCACACCGTCCATATATCTTCCCCACTTATTGCGGTTGTCATCTATGAGGCAGCACACCTTCGTCTGTGACTCCGTGGAACTCTTGAGTTCGCGCAGGATAACCTGTCCCGCGGCACCTGCGCCGACTATCATGGCATTGTGGACTGTTTTCTCCCTGAGTTCCCTTCTCTGCCTCTCCATCGTGATATATCTGTAGGAGAAACGTATGCCGGTTATCAGTATGAGCTGAATAATCGGCCCTACTATATAATAAGAAATAGGCATCTGATGAAACAGCACCGTTATTCCAATATCGTGGAATGTAACCGAGATAACTGTCGCACCCATTATTCTGTTGAGTTCGTTGAATGAGGCGAAACGCCATAGACTGCTGTACAATCGGAATACATAGTGAATAACTATGGTAAACAATGTATAT
>CAMEEX010000090.1 GCA_945915235.1 uncultured Clostridia bacterium
TCTCAAGCCGCATTTATTCAGGCCTTATTCGGAAATATCTGCTGGGAAAGTTGAGAGATTTATTATTACGGGAGGTATCTTGATGAATATGATAGAAATTGTGAAGAACATTATTTTAGGTGCGGGAAGTTGTGGGATTAGTCACCTGTAATGGAGTATACAATTTATTGAATGTAACTGTATAATAATATATTGTACAACCTGTAGGAGAAATACCTACTAGTCCCGCCAAAGATTAAAGTCTGCAAACCATGTAAATTTAAGAAGGTTGCAGACTTTTTTGTTTTTGTAAAACATTATTTTATTTTTTAAATTCATTTAAGGTTCACTCCATATACTTCTTTTCAAGGAGGTAAGGAGTAATGAGGAAAAAACAAAGCGGAATAATATATTATACAATTTTTTCCATGGCATTGTTGTCATTCAGCGCTTATGTATTGCTGGATACTTTTGTGATACCTCATGCGATATCGCAGGTGCAGACGGAGACAAGGAGTGGGGATAAGACTGACAATAATCAAGATAATCAGGGTATGCTGGGAAAATCAGAGGTGGCAGATACATCGGAAGAAACAGCAGATATATCAAGTGCAGATAATTCATCGCAGGAGACTGATGACACAAAGCAGTCCAACGGCGTATACACAGAAAATTCCTATCAGGACGAAAATATATCCATAAACATCACAACGAAGGTCGTTGACAATACAACGGTGTATATTGCGGACGTGGTGCTGTCTGACGCGGATTTTCTGAAAACGGCGTTTGCGAGGGATACCTTTGGCACGAATGTGACGGAAAAGACTTCAGCGCAGGCGGAGGCAAAGGGCGCAATTTTGGCGGTGAACGGTGATTTTTACGGAGCTGACAAGAAGGGCTATGTGATAAAAAACGGAACGATTTACAGGGACAGTGTGCGCGATGACGCGGAGTACGACGATTTGGTGGTCTACGAAGATGGAAGTTTTGGGATAATTAACGAAAAAAATATCTCCGCTCAGCAGCTTGTTGAAAACGGTGCTGTGCAGTTGTTCGCGTTTGGTCCGGCGCTTGTGGAGAATGGTGAGGTTGTCGTGGGCGAGAGCACGGAGGTCGGCAAGGCGATGGCGAGCAATCCGAGAACAGCGATTGGAATTATTGATGAGCTTCACTATGTTTTTGTCGTGGCTGATGGAAGGAGCAGCGAGAGCGAGGGGCTTTCACTGTATGAGCTTGCACAGGTTATGAAGGACTTGGGCTGTGAGACTGCCTACAATCTGGACGGCGGCGGTTCGTCGACGATGTACTTTAACGGTCAGGTTATAAATAAACCGACGACAAGCGGGCGCAGCATCAAAGAGCGGGAGGTGAGTGACATTGTCTACATCGGATATTAGAATTGGGAGAAAAAATCTTGTCGCATATATTGTTATTGCACTTTTTTGTGTATTGTTCACATGGATTTATGAAAAATTCAGCTACGGGGAATATTCGTGGTATATGAGACTTATGTTTCTTTATCCGCTGCTTGGCGGCGCAGGAGCTTCACTGATTTTTTGGAACAAGAAAGTAAACTTATGGAGCGTGCGTCTGTGGAACAGCGCTGTGGCGGTATTTACCTGCGGCTGCCTTGTGCACGGAATTATTGTGATTTCAGGGAGAAGCAGCTTATATGACGGATATTATTGGGCTGCGGGAGGCGTGCTCGCGGCAGGTGCGGCTGCTGCATACGGTATTGCAAAGATGGATTTATTTAATGGAAGGAAGGACAAAAAATAGGGCATTTGGTTTTTGTTGATTTTATAAATACATGAGCTATAATACTTTTATAGGTTTTAAGCGCCGATTCTCCATTCAAAATAAGAACTTTAATTTTGAATGGAAAAGAAAAAGTAAATAGCTCAAAATTTATAAAAAAAACAATACTAAAAGGAAATAGGCCATGAATAAATTGACATTGGAAAATGGACATCCACAGGATACTACAGGCAGGCTGGAAAAAGAAATCCGCGTGTATGATCTGCTCGACAGATTAGGCATCGGATACCAGCGCGTGGACCACGAGAAGGCTGACACCATGGAGGCATGCGTTGCGATAGATGAGGTTTTGGCGCCCGCTGTTATATGTAAAAATCTGTTTCTGACCAACTCTGCAAAGACGGAGTATTATCTTCTGCTTCTGTGTGCGGACAAGAAGTTTAAGACGGCGGAGGTCTCCAAGCAGATTGGCGCATCGAGACTTTCGTTTGCCGACGCGGACAAGATGCTCGAATTTCTTGATATCACACCGGGCTCGGTGAGCGTTATGGGGCTTATGAATGACCACGGCCATAAGGTACATCTTATAGTTGACGAGGACGTTTTTAAGTCGGAATATTTTGGCTGCCACCCGTGTATCAATACCTCAAGTCTCAGAATCAGGACGACGGATATATTTGAGAAGCTGCTGCCGGAGCTTGGGATTAATTACACAAAGGTAATAATCAAGAAAAATTGAACTTTATTTGGTAAAACAACTTGAAGTGGCTTCAATATAATGATAGGATAAATAGAAAATTAAACTTTATATGGTATTTTATGTAATATATGGAAATAATATGAATGTAATATTTTTATAGGTTATGGGGGAAAAATGAAAATTAAGTCATTACAGTTGAATAATTTTATGATTTTTAATAAGCTGCAGTTGGATTTTTCGCCAAACATAAATGTTATATGTGGTGAAAATTCAACTGGTAAAACTGCACTTATTAAGGTGTTGTATTCGAGTTTAAAGGGTTATGACGAGGCCTATAATTTAAAGGGAGTAACTACAAGGGAAGATATTGAGAGATTAATTGTAAGTAAGTATCAGGGAGTGTTTAGGCCGGATAATGAATCTATAGGCAGATTGGTAAACAGAGCACAGGAAAATAATAGAGCAGATGTTTTGATAAAATTAAACAATAATTCGGATATAAATGTTGGTTTTTCGAGAAAAAGTACAAAACATGTTGATATTTTAGATTGTAATTTGAATAATATCGGAAGCGTATCGCCTGTTTATATTCCGCCAAAAGAAATTATATCTGCTACAGAAAATTTTGGTTCATTGTATAGTGATTATCATATAGCATTTGAAGAGATATACTATGATTTGGTTAGACTTTTGGAAAAACCGCTAAGAAAAGGTCCGAATACTAATGAACAGAATGAGGTAATGAGTAGCTTTGAAAAGATTGTAAATGGAAAGATAGTCCAGAGAGATAAAAAATTCTATCTAAAAATGAAGGGGGCTGGCGAATTTGAAATGGGATTAGTCTCCGAAGGATATAAAAAATTGGCTACAATTATGTATTTGATTTTGTCAGGAAGTTTAACGAAAGACTCCATTCTTTTTTGGGATGAACCTGAAACTAATATGAATCCTAAGATGATAAAGCCTATGACAGATGCGTTAATAACATTGGCCAATATGGGAGTTCAGATATTTGTCACTACGCATGATTATTTTGTTCTACAAAGCTTTAATATGGATTCTGTATATGGAAAAAATAAAAAAATGAAGTACAATTTTATTTCACTATATAATCAGGAAAACGGAGAAGTAAGATTGGAAGTTGCAGAAAACCTTGACGGTTTAGAACATAATTCCATAATGAAAGAATTTGACGAACTGTACAATAGAGAGCAGAGGATGATAGATGAATATTGAGGAGAGTAATTTATTATTTTCTTTTGATTCGCGATATGATGCTGTTAAGTTTGATGATACAGATTTTTACAGAGTGTATTTTAATCAGATGCCGGGCTCAAAAGGGGTAGATATTATTGCCGACTCAGATGAAGTTCTACATTTTATCGAGATAAAAAATTGCATGGGACATGAAATTGAAAATATGTGGAGGATTGGTGTGGACAACAGTAAGATAAGTTCAGCACCGCAAGATTTGTCCGTTGATAATCGTGAAAGTCTGGATATTGAAATAGCAAAGAAAATATCTATGACTATTTCATGCCTATATGGTGCAAGAACTCAAAAAATGAAAACAGAAAAAGCATCTGAGGTTGAAAAATACTGGAGGGGATTAGAAAGTAACGGAATACCTAAGGATAAAAAAAGAATAATTGTGACATTATTTTTGGAAGGCAACTTTGGTAATTACAGTCATGTAAGAACAAAGAAGATGATAATGAAAAGTATTCAGGACAGTATTCGAAAGAAATTATCATGGATTAATTGTAAAGTTTATGTTGTAGATTCGGATACATATAATAATAGTTATTTTACGATACTTAAAAGAACATAAAGGAGCATACAATGAAATTACTATTCGGCACCGGAAATGCTGCGAAGCTTTCCGCCATGCGAAACAGACTTGAAAAATTAGACATAGAATTGATTGGTTTAAATGATTTAAAGGCAGAGGGAATGAGCATACCGATTGTTGAGGAGACGGGAAGCACACCGCTTGAGAATGCGCGGATAAAGGCACTTGCGTACTATGAAGCTTTTAAGATGCCTGTTTTTTCCTGTGACTCGGGATTGTATTTTGACAATGTTCCGGACGAGGCACAGCCGGGAGTGCATGTCCGCACGGTGAACGGGAGAAGCCTTTCCGACGAGGAGATGCTCGAGCACTATATGGGACTTGCGAGAAAGTATGGGAACGGAAAGCTCACGGCAAGGTACAAAAACGCGATATGCTTTGTGAAGGACGGGGAGCATATTTATGAGGCGATGGAGCCGTCCATGGAGAGCGAGCCTTTTATTCTCGCGGACAGGCAGCATAGTGAGATAAGAAAGAAGGGATTTCCGCTTGATAGTCTGTCCATAGATATCAGGACGGGTAAATATTATTATGATTTGTCCGACGAGGAACTGGAACAGTTTGCGGTGGAGGATGGAGTTCTGGAATTTTTTAAAAGAAATATCAAGCCATAAAAATGTCAGGGTGCATAATTTTAAATCATACACCCTGACATTTATAATATGTTATTGGAAGGATGACACTATATAGTGCCATCTTTCTGTGCTTTATCGACGTCGAAGGCAAGCTTTTTGACCTGACCGGACAGCATGAGGAGTGCGATAAGGTTAGGAACCGCCATAAGACCGTTGAAGGTGTCGGCGATATCCCAGAGCAGTCCGAGGTTCATTGTTGCACCGACGATTGACATGAAGGAGTACACGACAAGGAACGGTCTTACAAGTTTCTCTCCGCCGAGAAATTCTATGCATCTTGAGCCGTACAGACCCCAGCCGATAATCGTGCTGAAGGCAAAGCAGCACATGGCAAGCGCGGTGAAGATTGACACCCAGCTTCCGTAGGTGGCGGTGAAGCCCGAGATGGTGAACTCGGCTCCCGCAGCCTGTCCGTAGGTGACATTCGGAGCCGCGATTAGAATTACGAGTCCGGTGAGCGTACAGATTACGATGGTGTCCATAAATACTTCAAATATGCCGAACATTCCCTGATGGGAGGCGTTGTCCGTGTCGGCGCAGGCGTGGGCGATGGAGCCTGTACCAAGACCGGCTTCATTTGAAAAAATACCTCTTGATACACCCTTTTTCATGCTCATGAATATTGTGCCGACGGCACCGCCCGTGGCAGCTCTCGGTGAAAATGCGCCCGCAAAGATATCGGCGAAAACCGATGGTACACGTTTAATGTTTAACACAATCACGCCGAAGGCGAGAATGACGTACAGCACAGCCATAAATGGCACGAGCTTCTCGGATACCTGACCGATGCGCTTTACGCCGCCGAGTAAAACCATGGCGACAAGCGCGGCTATGAATATTCCGAAGATGAGGTTGGCAGTGCTGTTTCCGGTTGAATCTACTATGTTAAAGCTTGTGAGCGCGGAGTTTATCGAGGTGACTATCGTGTTGACCTGTGTGGCGTTGCCCGTTCCGAACACCGTCAGCACACCGAAAACAGCGTAAAGCACTGCGAGAAAGTACCATTTTTTTGATAGTCCGTTCTTTATGTAGTACATGGGTCCGCCGACGTACTCGCCGTGTGAATTTTTCTCACGGAAATGTATTGCGAGTGCGACCTCAGAGAACTTAGTGCACATTCCGAGGAAGGCTGAGCACCACATCCAGAATATTGCGCCCGGACCGCCAAGAGCTATTGCACCTGCGACTCCGGCAATATTTCCCGTTCCGACGGTTCCGGCAAGAGCAGTGCACACAGCCTGAAACGGACTCATCGCGCCGTCCTTTGCCTTGGTCTTGTCAAAAATCTTTCCGATGGTGTTCTTCATCGCCACGCCGAATTTGCGTACCTGAAGAAATCTTGTGCGTACTGACAGGAGAAGCCCGACACCGATGATGCACACCATCGCCGGGACACCCCATATAAATCCATTTACCAGTTTGTTTATTTCTGCAATTTTATCAAGCATATTAATCCTCATTTCCGAGCGATTTATCGCGAGGAGGCGATGAGAAATTCGCGCAGGCGATTTCTCATCTGCCATAAAAGCAATTTGTTTTCATTCAGAAACAAATTGCATGTGTGAAAAATATGCTATCAAGCTTATTTTTCACACTAATCCCCATTTCCGAGCGATTTATCGCGATAAGCGGTTTTTTGTTATTGGAAACTTTTACTATTATTACACTAAGCTCCTAACATTTACAAGTATTTTTTGAAGTGCTATAATATGTTAGATATCAGGGTCAAAAGGTCAGAAGTCCGATGCAAGCTTGCTTGCGAGAGGATTTTTGACCTTTTGACCCGCCAAAAATATGAGTAAGTAGCCATTTTTCAAAGAAAAATGTGCGAATTACGAATGTTTTTGAGAATTGTGGGAGCACGCAGTGCGGAGCAATTCGATATCATAGAGGTCAAAATACCTTTTGACCTCAACATCTATTATGTTATAATAAATTATCAAGTAAGGCATAAGTCGGTATTATGAATAAGTGTTGGAATTTTAGGGAGCGAAAGACAAGTATAGACTTCTATTATCACTGATTTTTAAGGAGGCATCTCACATGGCAGATTATATTCTGAGCTGCTGCTCGACAGCGGATTTGACAAAGGAGCACTTCGAGGCGATTGACGTGAAGTATATATGTTTTCACTATGAGCTTGACGGTGTGGAGTACCCTGATGATCTGGGACAGACGATTGGCTTTGAGGATTTCTACAGGAGAATGGCGGCGGGTGCGGATACAAAGACCTCCCAGGTCAATGCAGATGAGTTTGAGGCGTATTTTGAGCCGTTTTTGCGGGAGGGATACGATATTATGCATGTGTGCCTCTCGTCTGGAATATCGGGCGTAATCAATTCAGCCAATATAGCGAAGGCTGTGCTCGAGGAAAAGTATCCTGACAGGAAGATATATGTGGTGGACTCGCTTGGAGCCTCATCAGGATACGGGCTGATTATGGATACCTTGTCGACCATGCGCGCCGAGGGAAAGAGCATAGATGAGCTCCATGAGTGGATTGAGGAGAATAAGCTCAACCTCAATCACTGGTTCTTTTCGACAGACCTCTCATTCTATATCAAGGGCGGCAGAATTTCCAGGACGGCAGGAGCGATAGGCAAGGTGCTCAATATCTGCCCGCTTCTTAACATGGATAATCTGGGACGGCTTATTCCGAGGTATAAAATCAGAACAAAGAAAAAGGTTATACAGGCGATTGTCGACAGAATGGAGGAGAACGCTGAGGACGGTCTTGACTATTCGGGCAAGTGCTATATCTCTCAGTCGGGCTGTGTTGAGGACGCGAAGGAGGTCGCAAGGCTTGTCGAGGAAAAGTTTCCTAAGCTTAACGGACATGTGGAGATTAACTATGTCGGGACAACGATAGGAAGCCATACGGGACTGGGAACAGTGGCACTGTTCTTCTGGGGAAAGAAGCGCACAGAATAATAGCGTGAAGGCACGATTTAAAGCCGGGCTTATAAGTCCAGCTTTAAATCGTTTTCTTTTATCCAGCCTATTTTTCTGAAGAAGGCTCCGAACAGCCAGGCGAGCACACCCGGGAGAAGGAAGCTTATGAGTATGAGACCGAGCCAGTCAAAGCCTGTAATTCCGGCTTTGGTTCCGGCGGCGATATCATTTATCCAGCCGGTGTATACGCCAATCTGACCGACCAGACCGCAGGTTCCCATTCCGGAGGCGACAGCGGCACCGTTCATCTGCAGTTTGAACACGCAGGTTGCAATCGGTCCGGTTATGGCTGAGGTGAGTATGGCAGGGAGCCAGATGCGAGGATTTCGTACAATGTTTCCCATCTGGAGCATGCTAGTTCCGATGCCCTGAGCGAACAGACCGCCCCACTTGTTTTCCCTAAAGCTGAGTACCGCAAAGCCAACCATGTTGGCACAGCAGCCTGCGAGTGCGGCGCCTCCTGCGAGTCCCGTGAGGCTGAGTGCCGCACAGATTGCGGCGCTGCTTATCGGAAGCGTGAGTGCGATTCCGACGATTACGGATATTATGATACCCATGAAGAACGGCTGGAGCTCAGTCGCCCACATGATGGCGGCACCGACGCTGCTTGCCGCCTTGCCGATGGCAGGTGCGAGAAGCATTGACAGGAGGCTTCCGATAACTATTGTCACAAAAGGAGTGACGATAATATCAATCTTGGTCTCCTTTGACACCGCTTTTCCGCATTCGGCGGTGAGTATCGTTATGATGAGAACCGCCAACGGTCCGCCTGCGCCGCCGAGAGTGTTGGCTGCTGCGCCGACAGCGACGAGCGAGAACAGGACGAGCGGCGGGCAGTGGAGTGCGTAGCCTATCGCGACAGCCATCGCCGGTCCGGTTGCCGCTTTGGCATATCCGCCTATGGTGACGAGAATGGCGATGCCGAGCTGTTCGCCGAGTGTGGCTATGATGGTTCCGATTAACAGTGAGGCGAAGAGACCCTGCGCCATGGCTCCGAGAGCATCGATGCCGTATCTTTTTCCTGAGATTTCAATGTCCTTGCGTTTTAAAAATTCTTTGAACTTATTCATTGGTGTTTTCCTTTTCTTTACTTAAATAAATATAAATTAGATTCATTTTGAAACATAGCAGCGTATCGTCCTGACAGCAGCGTTGATGTCAAGCGGCTTGGAAAGATGTGCGTTCATTCCCGCCTCGCGGCATCTGCTGACATCGTCTGAGAAGGCATTGGCAGTGAGGACGATGATAGGGATACCGGCGGCATCTTCACGGTTAAGGCCTCTGATTATTCTGGCGGCGCTGCAACCGTCAAGTACGGGCAGCATCATGTCCAGCAATATCACATCATAGTAACGAGATGGGCCTTTTTCAAACATCTCTACGGCCGCCTGACCGTTAGGCGCGGTGTCAACTTCGGCCCCTTCATCGGTAAGCAGATACTGGGCAACCTCGCAGTTGAGCTCATTATCTTCGACAAGGAGCAGACGAATTCCCTTCAAATCGGCCCCCGTGTGCTGTTCGGCTGAGGCCTTGGAGATATGGGCTTTGTCGCGGCGGAACGGAAGAGTTACCTTGAAGGTGCTTCCAACATTCTTCGTGCTCTCGATTTCGATGCTTCCACCCATCTTGTCTGTCAGTTTTTTGACAATAGACATTCCAAGTCCCGTGCCGTTCACTTTGAAATTGAGCTGTTCGTTTTCGCGTGCAAATGGTTCATAGATATGCTTTACGAACTCTTCGCTCATGCCTATTCCGGTATCGGTTATGGTGAAAAGAAAGGTAATGTTGTCATCGGTGATGGCTGTCTCCTCCATTGAGGCAGATATGGAGCCGCCGGGTTTGTTGTATTTTATGGCGTTTGAGATGAGGTTTGTCAAAATCTGGCGCACATGGACGGGGCTTCCGATGATATCAGGATGCTCTAAAGGTCTGCTGTTGAGTGTGATGACTTTTATGTTTTTTACTGCAATCTGACCGCTCATAATCTCGCGCGTCTGAAAGAGCAGGTAGTTCATGTTGAATGGCTCCTCAGCAAGTACAATATCACCGCTTTCAAGTTTGCTCATATCCAGTACATCGTTTAGCAGGGACAGCAGGTGATTGGCAGCAAGCACTGCTTTTTGCCGGCAGTCTTCAACTTTCTTCGGGTCATCCGAGCATCTTCCGGCAATCTCAAGCAGACCGAGAATTCCATTTAGCGGAGTCCTTATATCGTGGCTCATCCGCGCCAGAAAATCGGTTTTGGCGGCGTTTGCAAGTTCTGCATCAATGCACGCCTGCTTAAGTCTTGCATTTGCGAGTGTGAGCTCTCTGCGCGCCTGCTCCTGTTCATTTTTCAAAGCTGTGATATCACGCCCTATTACTATGGCTATTACATGGTCGTTTTCCTCCGATTCGGACATAAGGGCGGTCACTCTTATATACATATCGCGTACTTTGTCGTAATATTCGGTTTCAACATTCCTTTTACCGTTGTAGTAGTCTGACAAAAGCGAATTGCGCGACATCATGTCATAGATGTTGTTGTCGGAGCCTACGGGTTCAAAATCATTCCACACGGCTATCATGTGTGTGTTAAGCGGTGTTGGAAAATGGTAGCTCTCAAGAGGCAGTGCCTTGTCGCCCTTGCGGGCGGTATAACCCTGCTCAATCACTTCGTCTGTGAGGTCTATCGTAAATGAGTACTCGCAGTCGTATAGTAGGGCATCACGATATCGGATACGCTCATTTTTATACATCTGTGTTGTACGTTCATGCCTGTCAATATCGAGAAGCAGGCTGTGTATAAGGGTTCTGCCGTTTACATCAGTGCTTATTCGACCTGAATCCATAACCCACTTGGCTGTGCCGTCTTTACACAGGACACGGTATTTTACCGAGTATGTATCACCATGTTCAAGCTGTGAGCGGAAATTGTCCGTAAATGCAGCGCGGTCAGCCGGGTAGATGTTTAGAAAACCGCTGTTGCCGGTGGCTTTTATGAGCTCAAGAGGTGAGTTGTAGCCTTGATTTTTTGCCGCTGAAAGAGATACATGTACAAAAGGATAACCCTCAGTCATTTCATTTATAATGTATCCGCCGCTTATTCCGGACATGACGGTATCAAGTTGAGTGGTTGCCTTGTCGTTGGCAAGTTTAAGTTTCTCGTTGAGTTCGGAAAGCTCACGCTGCTGCAGGAGTTCCTTTCTGTGGGATGTATCAATATTCTGGCCGATAAACAACACATGTGTAAGTCTGCCGTTTTCATCATAGTCAGCCGGGATATAGGCACAACGCACCCATATGTTGTTATAGTTTATATAGTCCTCAAATATCACATTGTTACCACGGAGTCTGTCCTCAATAGTTGACATGTCTGTGAAGGCTTCAAGCCTGTCACGGTATTCACTGCTTACTATATGTTCAAGAAACCATCTTCGTTCATTTTCGTGTTGGTTGGAGTGGTTGAAGCTTTGTCTTGAGTTGTGGCTCATCTCTATGCGGGTAAAAAAACCTGAGTGTATATCAATGTAATAGCCGAACAAATATATGTTTGTGAGAGCCTGAATTATAGAATTCTGTACAGATTCCGGTTTATTCACAAGGGGATTTTTTTCATTATTCATGCTGTATCCTCGATTCCGGCTGTTAAAATACAGCAGCCAATGCGTTTACATTCGTACATAGAAGTATACCAAGGATTGTACTATGGTATTACTAATATTTTCATTATATATTCACATGATAAATATGTCAAATTTAATATACGGGATGGTTTGTGTCAAGTAATCGTTGGCAACTTACCACTTTATTTTTCTCTATGATATTT
>CAMEEX010000091.1 GCA_945915235.1 uncultured Clostridia bacterium
ATATTGGCACACCCGAAGGCGGTTGCCGTGCTGGTGAACAATCCGACCTACTACGGAATCTGCTCGGACATTAAGGGGATATGCGAGCTCGCACATTCCTACGGGCTCAAGGTGCTCGCGGACGAGGCGCACGGCACGCATCTCTATTTTGGAAATAATCTGCCTATATCGGGCATAGCGGCAGGTGCGGACATGGCTGCGGTGTCGATGCACAAGTCGGGAGGTTCGCTCACGCAGAGCTCAATTCTTTTGACAAACAATGGCATGAATGCGGATTATGTCAGGACGATAATCAATCTGACGCAGACCACGAGCGCATCGTATCTTCTGATGGCAAGCCTTGACATATCGAGGAGAAATCTTGCGCTCAGGGGAAGGCAGTCATTCCAGAAGGTGATGGAGTGGGCTGAGTATGCTAGGGAGGAAATCAACTCCATAGGCGGCTATTACGCCTACGGAAAGGAGCTGATAAACGGCAGCTCGGTGTATGATTTTGACGTGACGAAGCTTTGCGTGTTCACGAGAGATATAGGGCTTGACGGAATTGAGGTGTACGACATTCTCCGCGACGAGTACGACATACAGATTGAGTTCGGCGATATAGGAAATATTCTTGCGTACATATCAATCGGTGACAGGATACAGGATATCGAGCGGCTTATGGGGGCGCTCGCGGATATCAGCAGACTCTACAAAAAGGAGGAGAAGCGCTTCGAGGTCGACCGTGAGATGCTTCTTCCGAGGGTGCTTGCGTCGCCGCAGGAGGCATTTTACGCGAACAAGGAGAGGGTTCCGATAAGGGAGGCAGCAGGAAGAATATCGGGAGAATTTGTCATGGCATATCCGCCGGGAATACCGATAGTCGCCCCGGGCGAGGAGATAACGGAGGACATTATAGACTACATTCTCTACTCGATTGAGAAGGGCTGTTCCATGCAGGGTATGGAGGACCCGAATGTTGAGTATCTGAATGTGCTGGTGTTTTAGAAAGTTATAGAAAATGCAGATATTTGTAAAATATATATGGCAGAAATTTTGTTTTATTCTGCTATAAAAGATGCGATAAAGTTATAAGCAGTAATTATAAGCAATAGCTATCAGTAATAATTATCAGGAGTGTATTGGTTATGGAAATGTGGTTTTCGGAAAATCATTCGCCGCATGTGCGCTTTGATATCCGCGTGGAGAGACAGCTCTATTCGGCTAAGAGTGAATACCAGAGGATAGATGTCTTTGATTCGCCTGAGTTCGGAAAGTTTCTTACGCTTGACGGAAGTGTGATCTTTTCTGAGCAGGATTGTTTTATCTACAACGAGATGGTGGTGCATGTGCCGATGGCGGTGCACCCGCATGTCGAGAAGGTGCTCATTATCGGTGGCGGCGACGGCGGTGTCGCAAAGGAAATCATCAACTACGACACGGTAAAGCACATAGATATTGTTGAGCAGGACGCCATGTTTATCGAGGCATGCAAGGAGTTCTTTCCTGAGACGGCAAAGGGCTTGGAGGACGGGAGGGTGCACGTCTACAACACAGATGCGCTGCGTTTCTTACGCTCGCAGTCAGATGTGTATGACCTTATCATAAATGATGCTACAGACCCATTCGGAGCTTCGGAGGGCTTCTTTACAAGGGAATTTTACGGCAACTGCTACAAGGCGCTGAAGGAGGACGGAATACTCGTCTATCAGCATGGAAGTCCCTTCTACGATGAGGACGAGCAGGCTTGCAGACGAATGCACAAGAAGGTGTTCAACACCTTCCCGATAAGCAGGGTATATCAGGCGCATATACCGACCAGCCCTTCGGGCTACTGGCTTTTTGGCTTTGCGTCGAAAAAATATCACCCACTGGCGGATTTTAAGCCGGACGAGTGGAAAAAATTGCAGATACCTACGGAATACTATACCTGTAATCTGCACACGGGAGCGTTTATGCTTCCGAAATATGTTGAGGAACTGTTAGAAGAGGAGGAAAAAAGATGAGTCGTTTATTGGTAATCGGATGTGGTGGAGTTGCTTCAGTTGCAATTCATAAGTGCTGTCAGCTCAGTGAGGTGTTCACGGAGCTGTGCATAGCGAGCAGAACCAAGAGTAAGTGTGATGCGTTGAAGAAGGAGTTGGAGGGAAAGACAAATACGAAGATTACGACGGCACAGCTTGACGCCGACCATGTCGACGAGATTGTTGCGCTTATTAATAGCTATAAGCCTGATGCAGTGTTAAACGTGGCGCTTCCGTATCAGGACCTCACAATTATGGACGCATGTCTTGCAACCAAGGTATCCTACATAGACACCGCCAACTACGAGTGTGAGAACACCGATGACCCGGAGTGGAGAAAGGTGTACGAGGAGCGCTGCAAGAGACTTGGCTTCACGGCTTATTTTGACTATTCCTGGCAGTGGGCTTACAGAGACCGTTTCAAGGAGGCAGGAATTACGGGACTTTTAGGAAGCGGCTTTGACCCGGGAGTTACGAGCGTGTTCACGGCTTACGCGCTCAAGCATTATTTTGACGAAATTCATACAATAGATATACTGGACTGCAACGGCGGTGACCACGGTTATCCTTTTGCAACCAATTTCAATCCGGAGATTAATCTCCGTGAGGTATCCGCGCCGGGCTCATACTGGGAGAACGGAAAGTGGATTGAGACTAAGCCTATGGAGATTAAGAGAGAGTACGATTTCCCTGAGGTGGGAATGAAGGATATGTACCTTCTTCACCATGAGGAGATAGAGTCACTCGCCGCCAATATTCCGGGAGTGAAAAGAATACGTTTCTTTATGACATTCGGACAGAGCTACCTCACACACATGAAGTGCCTTGAGAATGTGGGAATGTTATCGACGACACCGATTAACTTCGATGGCAAGGAAATCGTTCCAATCCAGTTTTTAAAGGCGCTTCTTCCTGACCCTGCTTCACTCGGACCAAGAACGGTCGGCAAGACAAATATAGGCTGTATTTATACCGGAATCAAGGACGGCAAGGAGAAAACTCTCTATATCTACAACGTGTGTGACCATCAGGAGTGCTACCGCGAGGTGGGCTCTCAGGCAATCTCCTACACGACAGGTGTTCCTGCCATGATTGGCGCGATGATGGTTGTCAAGGGTATCTGGAACAAGCCTGGTGTATTCACCGTCGAGGAGTTCGACCCGGACCCATTCATGGACGCGCTCAATAAGTATGGACTTCCATGGGTTGTGTGTGAGAATCCGGTGCTGGTGGAGTAGGGGTGTAAAATCGGAATTTGAAAAGTAAAATTGGAGGAAAAAAATGTTTCATGTGCCATATAAACTTGTTGCCGGAATCTTGCTGATTCCAGCAACCGCGAATGGAAAAGAAGGCTTTTTTGCTTTTGATACAGGAGCGATGCAGACCGCCGTAAATAATGCGTATTTTCCGGAAATGCAAGGGAAACACATTGAAATTGCAAAGTTTTCAGAAGGCGTAAAGAAAAATTCCGCAGATGAAGGAATTTTGGATACATTACGTTTTTCCAATATCGAACGGTCAAATATGCCCGTCTTAATCATGAATCTGATGTATGTGGAAAAAGCATTAAAAACCACAATGCAGGACGTAAAGTTTCTAGGAACCCTTGGGATTGACGTTATTCGAAATTATACTGTTTTGCTTGACTATGAAGCAACCGAAATCATACTTGACCCAGAGTATGGTTTTGAAAATCAAATGACGATTCCTATGCGATATGAAAAGCTACCCGTTATTGAAGTTGAAGTGGCAAATAGGACGTGTGATTTTGTTTTAGACACGGGTGCGAATACATGTTTGCTGGGGCAAAGTTTTCAGAATGACCCACAACTTATACCTGTTTCCTCAACGTCGAATATTGTCACTGTCCCTGTTGTCCGTGTGGGTGAAAATGAATACGAAAGTATCACCGCTGCGATTTCTGATATAAGCGCAATTAAAAATAAAGTGCCAGTTGAGGGCGTAATCGGCTATCAAGTATTATCCCCGCAGCGTTCAATTTTGGACTTCAAGAATCATCAGCTTATTATGGAGAAGACGCGAGAGCATTGAATATAACATAGAAAAATAAAGGGAAAGGTTGCGGCAGGCAAATTCCAGTTTTGCAATTATCTGATATATATAAAAGTGAGGTGCGGTATGCAGATAGAAAATGTAGCTACCCCGTCATACATTGTCGATGAGGGAAAGCTGAAAAGTAATTTGGAAATATTAAAAAGTGTGATAGAGCGTACCGGCTGCAGCATACTGCTCGCACAGAAGTGTTTTTCAATGTATGCGGTGTATCCGCTTATAGGACAATATATAAGCGGCTGCACCGCGAGCGGACTGTTCGAGGCAAGACTTGGCTACGAGGAGATGGGAAAGGAAAATCATGTGTTTTCCCCGGCTTACAGGGACGCAGAGTTTGACGAGATTGCCGGATATTGCGACCACATTATATTTAATTCGGTGGCACAGCTTAATAAATTCCGCGGCAGATGCGAGGCTCATGGAAAGAGATTTGGTCTGCGGATAAATCCTGAGTGCTCCACACAGGGTGAGCACGCGATTTATGACCCATGCGCGCCGGGTTCAAGGCTTGGCGTGACAGCGGAGTGTCTGGAGGAGGAGCTTAGAAAAAATCCCCACTTTTTAGCTGGCGTTGACGGACTTCATTTTCACACGCTCTGCGAGCAGAATTCCGATGACTTGGAGACAACGCTTGAGGCTGTTGAGCAGAAATTCGGAAAATATCTCCACGATATGAAATGGCTCAATATGGGTGGAGGGCATCACATCACAAGAAAAGATTATGATGTGGAACGCCTTGTACGTCTTGTGAATTACATGAAAGAAAAATATCAGGTTCAGGTGTATCTTGAGCCGGGCGAGGCGGTGGCGCTTAATGCGGGATATTTGAAGGCGACGGTTCTCGACATAGTGAAAAATGCAGATGTCACGACGCTGATACTCGATGCGTCCGCGGCGTGCCACATGCCCGATGTCCTTGAGATGCCGTACAGACCGCCGTTAAAGGACAGCGGCGAGCCGAATGAGAAGCCGTATACCTATAGACTGTCATCATATACCTGTCTTGCGGGCGACATTATAGGAGATTACTCGTTTGACAGGGAGATACAGATAGGCGATGCACTGTATTTTGAGGATATGGCAATATATTCCATGGTAAAAAATAATACCTTTAATGGTATTGGTTTACCAGATATTGTACTTATGCATGAAGATGGAAAGTGTGAGGTTGTGAAGCATTTTGGGTATGAGGATTTTAAAGGGAGATTGTCCTGAGGTGACAGAGTGCGTGTGCATGGCAGATTAGGAGATAAATAATACATGGAAATATTAGAACTTGATAGAGAAAAATATGCAGGTAAAAAATTTACCATTCGATATAAGACAAATGGTTATTATGATATTTACGCTGATGAGCACGGTTTTCAGATGCGGTATATACCCTTTGAAGCACCGGTTGAAAAATCCTTTGATGATGTTCTGCTAGGTGAATGGCTTGAGAACCCGGTTGCCTTCGGAGCATTTGAAAATGGAAAAATGTTTGGATATGTTGAGGGTTCGCTGGAAAGCTGGAATAACCGTTTTAGAATAAGTAATATCGGTGTATTTGACGAGTCAAGGCGTAACAGCAGGCTTGGAACAATGCTTATGGACACCATAATTGGCGTGGCAAAATCGCTTGATGCACGCATGGTCGTTTTGGAAACGCAGTCATGCAATGAAAAAGCAATTTCCTTTTATAAAAAGAACGGATTTGAAATCATTGGGTTTGACTTGTACGCTTATTCCAATATCGATGCCCAACGCCACGAAGTGCGGGTTGAGATGGGAATGAAATTGAAATAATGCAGCCGTATATATAGGAGAAATCGAAATGAGAAGCCATACACCTACCGGCTGTCATCATATTCCTGCCTTGCGGACGACATTATAGGAGATTACTCGTTTGACAGGGGGATACAGATAGGCGATACACTGCATTTTGAGCATGTGGCTATATACCTCCTAAATGTTGCTTTATCTCCTAAAACTGGATATAATTTAGGAGATAAATCGATATTTAGGAGATTCATTATGAAGGTATTTGATTATTCATCATTAAAGGAAAAAAAGTGGGATAATGAGATAATATCGCTTGTTGCACAGATACATGAATATAAGGGCAGACAGGAAATATATCTCAAGCAGAAACCGGAAGAGCTGGATAAGCTTGTAGAAATAGCAAAAAGACAGAGTACAGAGGCTTCCAATGCCATTGAAGGAATACGAACTACGAGTACCAGATTAAAGCAGTTATGCGAGGAAAAGACAACACCTAAAAATCGTGCTGAGGAAGAAATTCTGGGATATAGAGATGTTCTTAATACGATTCACGAGAATTACGAGTATATTCCAATAAAAACAAATTATATCCTGCAATTACATCGCGATTTATATAAATATACGGAAAAAGGTATTGGCGGTCATTTCAAGATATCTCAAAATGTGATTGCTGCTACTGATGAAACAGGAAAAGAATATGTGCTTTTCACGCCGCTTGCACCGTATGAAACACAGCCCGCGATAGATTCTATCTGTGAGAACTACAATAGAATTATTGAAAATGAAGAATTGGATTCAATCCTGCTCATTCCAATTTTTATACATGATTTTCTTTGTATCCACCCATTCAGTGATGGAAATGGAAGAATGAGCCGCTTGCTCACTGCATTGCTTCTTTATAGAAGTGGGTATGTTGTTGGTAAATATATCTCTATTGAAAGTAAGATTTCCAGAAATAAAGATTTATATTATAAAGCATTGGAAGATTGTCAAGAGGGCTGGCATGACAATAAAGAAGATGTAACTCCATTTGTGAAATATATGCTGAGAATCATACTTTCTGCATACAGAGATTTTGAGGAAAGAGTAGAACTGGTAGGCGGAAAACTTACCGCAAAGGAAATTGTCAGAAGGGCAGTATATAGCAGAATGGGAAAGCTCAGTAAGAGTGATATTACAGAGCTATGTCCTTCAATAGGAGTAAAATCAGTGGAAAAGGCTTTAAAAGAATTGGTAGATGATGGTGTTCTTTTAAAGAAGGGCTCAGGAAGAGCTACGTTCTATGTTCGTAGTGACTCAGAACAATAGCAGGATAGAAATAGAATAAGAGGAATAGTTATATGAAGATATTCAACACCACCCCAAGAGACGACGGCTTCAGAATGCCGGGCGAGTTCGAGCGGCATCAAGGCTGCATTATGATATGGCCCGTGAGACCGGGCTCGTGGATATACGGCGGGAAAACCGCCAAGAAAGTGTTCGCCAAGATTGCAGCAATTATAGCAGAGAGTGAGCATGTCTATATGCTTGCCGACCATGAGCATGTGAAGGAAGCTAATGAGCATCTAAAAGAAGCTCAGGAGCAAAAAAATTCTAAAGATATCGAAGCGGATTTTGTAGATACATGCGTAAACAGAGGAATAGAAGTTGTCGAGATTGACTCCGATGATGCGTGGGCGAGAGACGTGGCGCCAACCTTTGTGAAAAATGCTGAGGGTGTCGTGAGGGGCATTAACTGGAGCTTTAACGCATGGGGCGGCGATTATGACGGGCTCTATGCTGATTGGACGAAGGATAATCTGGTCGCGAAGCGCTTTCTTGAGTATGCGGGCTTTGACTGCTATGACGCGGAGCCTTTTGTGCTCGAGGGCGGCTCGATACACTCGGACGGCGACGGAACCATGCTGGTTACGGAGAGCTGTCTGTGCAGTCCGGGAAGAAACCCTGATTTGAGCAAGGCGCAGATTGAGGAAAAATTAAAGCAGTACTGCAACGCGGAAAAGGTGGTATGGCTTCCGTGCGGAATATATCAGGACGAGACCAACGAGCATGTCGACAATGTCTGTGCGTTTGTGCGCCCGGGTGAGGTCGTGCTCGCTTGGACGGACAAGGAGGACGACCCGCAGTATGAGATGAGCAGAAAATGTCTTGAGGTTCTGGAGCGTGAGACGGACGCGAAGGGGCGGCATTTCAAGGTGCACAAGCTCTATATACCTGAAAAACCCGTGTGTATAACCGAGGAGGAGCTTGCAGGCTTTGAGTTTGAGCCGGGAGAGGACGTCAGAAGCGCCGGGGAAAGACTGGCAGCGTCCTATGTCAACTTCTATATCTCAAACGGAGCGATTGTGCTGCCACAATTCGGAGATGTGAACGATGGGAAGGCGGTTGCGGTACTTAAGGAAGCCTTCCCTGACAGAAAAATCGTCCCGGTATACGCACGCGACATAATTGTCGGCGGCGGAAATATTCATTGTATAACGCAGCAGATACCGGAGTGAGAGATGTAAGCCGGAAATTAAGATTTCACAATAGTTCAGCTATGCTGAACTACTAGGAAAGACGTAGAAAGTACGTTTTTTATTACTATTTGTGTCGCCGCTTGGCGGCGGAATGGAGATTATCATGAGAAATGTAAAATACGCAGGCATACAGATGTCCTGCACGCGCGATGTGTGCGCGAACATAGAGAAGGCAGAGCGCCTTGTGAGGGAGGCTGCCGCAAACGGAGCGCAGATTATCCTGCTTCCCGAGTTATTTGAAAATTGGTATTTTTGTCAGGAGAGAAATTATGACTCCTACAAGCTTGCCAAGCCTTTGATGGAGAACAATGCCGTTCTGCATTTTCAGAAGGTGGCGAAGGAGCTTTCTGTTGTGCTACCGATAAGCTTCTATGAGAGGGATATAAACGTGTATTATAATTCCGTTGCCGTGATAGATGCGGACGGAAGTATTCTCGGCGTATACAGAAAGACACATATCCCCGATGACCATTTTTATCAGGAAAAATTTTACTTTACACCGGGGGATACCGGCTTTAAGGTGTGGGACACGAAATATGCGAGAATTGGCGTCGGAATATGCTGGGATCAGTGGTTTCCCGAGACGGCGAGAGGAATGGCAGTGCAGGGGGCGGAGCTTTTATTTTATCCGACCGCGATAGGCAGTGAGCCGATACTTGACTGTGACAGCATGCCTCACTGGAGACGCTGTATGCAGGGACATGCCGCCTGCAATATCGTGCCGGTGGTAGCCGCAAACAGATACGGGCTTGAGAGCGTGACTCCGTCTAAGGACAACGGCGGTCAGAAATCCGAGCTGCTTTTCTATGGGTCGTCCTTTGTCACTGACGAGACAGGTGAGCTTGTCTGCCAGGCGTCGAGGGATAAGGAGGAGATTGTATACGGGCAGTCGGACCTCGATGCCGTGCGCGATATGCGCGACAGTTGGGGGCTTTTCAGGGACAGGAGACCGGAAATTTATAAAAAGTTAATTTGACTTAACGGGTGATGAAGTGTATATTTGTCAGCGTATGTTACGTTAAATAAGATAAAGCTGTTTGCCGTTGCACATGGCAGACGGCTTTTTGCTATCATTATGTAACTGAGCCGGGTCAGATAAAATTCGAGCTGATTGTGCAGCAGACATCACAAATGGGTTCAAAAATTTCTGATTTTATTTTTAGCAAAATATTGTCTGCGGAAATGGAGAGAAGAATGCTTCAATTAAAAAACATTGTCAAGGACTATGTGAGCGGCGACACCACCGTGCAGGCTCTAAAGGGAATTGACATCACCTTCAGGGACAGCGAGTTCGTGTCCATTCTCGGACAGTCCGGCTGTGGAAAGACGACTCTGTTAAACATCATAGGCGGTCTTGACCAGTACACAAGCGGTGACCTGATAATCAACGGAAGGTCTACCAAAAAGTATAAGGATTCCGACTGGGATACCTACCGCAACCACACAATAGGTTTCGTTTTCCAGAGCTACAACCTTATCCCGCACCAGTCGGTTCTCTCGAATGTGGAACTCGCGCTTACACTCTCCGGTGTGTCAAAGGCGGAGAGAAGAAAAAGAGCCGTTGAGGTGCTTGAGAAGGTTGGGCTCGGCGACCAGATACATAAGAAGCCGAACCAGATGTCGGGCGGACAGATGCAGAGAGTTGCCATAGCGAGAGCCCTTGTGAACAATCCTGACATACTGCTTGCCGATGAGCCGACGGGCGCGCTCGACTCAGCCACGAGTATCCAGATTATGGAGCTGTTAAAGGAGATATCCAAGGACAGACTTATTATCATGGTAACTCACAACCCTGAGCTTGCGGAAAAATATTCCTCGAGAATTGTAAGACTCCTAGACGGCAAGGTAACTGACGACACCATGCCTTACGAACCGACGGACAGCAGAATTACGGACAATGATAAGGCAAAGATAGGAAAGAAAAATAAGGGCACTTCGATGTCATTTTTGACGGCATTGTCACTGAGCGCAAACAACCTTATGACCAAGAAGGGAAGAACGCTCCTGACGGCATTTGCAGGAAGCATCGGTATTATCGGAATTGCGCTTATTCTGGCATTGTCGAGCGGCTTTCAGAGCTATATAAAGAGGGTCGAGGAGGATACACTTTCCTCATATCCGATATCCATTGAGGAGGAGCAGGTCGACTATTCGAGCATGATGAGCGTGTTCATGGGACAGCATGTGGGTGATGCGGCGGAGAAGGAGGACGGGAAAATCTACTCCAACAATATCATAAGTGAGATGTTAAACTCCATGATGGCACAGGTTCAGGTGAACAATCTCTCCGATTTCAAGAAGTTTATTGAGGACAAGGACAACGGATTTGATGAGCTTGTGAGCGATATCCAGTATGGCTATTCGACGACACTCAATATTTATAAGGAGGACACGGCGGACGGTATTGTTCAGGTAAATCCCAGCACTGTGCTTGACACCATTGGAATGGGACAGATTGCAGGAATGTCCGGTTCATCGATGATGAGCGGCTCAATGATGGGCGGTTCGTGGGACGTGTGGAGCGAGCTTATCGGAAATCAGACGCTTCTCGAGTCTCAGTACAATGTGATTGCCGGAAGATGGCCTTCGGCGTACAACGAGATAGTTCTCATAGTTGACGAGAACAATGAGATAAGCGATTATGCCCTGTACGCACTCGGTCTTAAAGACCAGAATGAGGTGGCTGACACCATGACACGCCTTGCAAAGGGTGAGGAGGTTGTGAGCTACAAGACAGAGTACACCTACGAGGACATTCTTGATTTGAGATACAGACTCGTCGTGAATACTGATTTTTACAGCTATGACGAGGAGAGCGGCACCTACACGGACGTGCGCGACGACGAGGACAGCTATAAGGCTGCCATCGCAGACGGAATTCAGCTTCAGGTTGTAGGTATTTTAAGACCGGATCCTGATGCGGTGACAGGTGCCGTCAGCGGTTCGGTGGGCTACACAAGCGCACTCATGGAGTACGTCATCAACCAGATTAATGATGCTGACATTGTGAAGAAGCAGGCGGCTGACCCGGAGACGGACGTGATCACAGGAATGCCTTTTACCAAGGACGGCGAGGAGGTCGAGATGGAGAACACCTTCGACATCACGACACTCACACCTGAGCAGCAGGCATATCTTGCATCGCTGTCACAGGAGGAGCTTGAGGCGCTCATGGCGTCCTACATGCAGCCGACAACCTCATCTGCAACCTACGAGGACAATATGGAGGCAT
>CAMEEX010000092.1 GCA_945915235.1 uncultured Clostridia bacterium
AGGTGTCTGAGAATGACGGCGCCGATGCTTCAGGTGAGAACTACAGAATACACAAGCTTTTGACCGCACTCGGCGACGGAAAGCATAATGTCCGCTGCTGTGTTAAGAACGGGCGCGATAAGATAAGCCTCATATCGCAGGTCAGCTTCACGGCAGAGGGCTTGGGGCTTGCGGAGTTCAATCCTTATGAATTCATCTACGGAACATTGTACACGTCGGCACAGGAGACGCCTTCTGTCGGACAGGACAGGGGAATTGTACCAAAGGGCGGAACCTACATCTCATTCGAGAAGGTGAACTTCGGAAAGAACGGCTCCGACGAGATAACCATTCCGGTCTACGAGCTCAACAACAAGCCGTTCCCTATCGAGATATGGAAGGGAATACCGGGGGAGGACGGCGCCGAGCTCATGGACAGGGTAATCTATGACAAGCCTTCGATATGGGCGACTTATCAGGAAAAGACCTACAAGCTTCCTAAGAGGTTCAAGGGTCTTTGTACGGTAAGCTTTATCGCAGACCACGATATAAATATTAAGGGATTCAGCTTTAAGAAGTACGAGAGGGCTTACGATGAGAACCTTGCCGTGGACAACGATGCGATATACGGAGACACATACACACTTGGCTCCGAGGCTATAACGGGAATTGGAAACAATGTCTCGCTGACCTACAAGAACATGGATTTCACACACGGCGTACACGGCATAACAATCTGCGGTCGCTCCGTGCTTGAGAAGAACACAATTCATATCCGCTTTGCAAACGCCGACGGAAGCATCAACCAGATTGCGGAGTTCGTTATGGCTGATGATAAAAATGCCGATGGATATGTGTGCAGACATTTTGAACTCGACAATGTGGAAGGAATGTATGATGTGAACCTTGTGTTCCTGCCGGGATGTAATTTCGATTTGAAGTGGTTTAGATTTGAATAATAATCGTACAGATGGTGGCTGTCTTTTTAAGGCAGCCATCATTTCAATAAGAAAATTTAACGAAATTTCCTATTAAACAAAAAAGCACCAGCAGATGCTGATGCAATGTAATCGGCGTGACAGGATTCGAACCTGCGACTTCTACGTCCCGAACGTAGCGCTCTACCAAGCTGAGCCACACGCCGCTGACAAGTATATTATCACAATATGGAAAAAATTTCAACTATTTTTTTGACTTTTTTTATCTATGTGTGATAATATGTACAAGAACCAAGGCGATTGAAATGAGCATTAGTCTTAACATTTAGATAAAAAATGTTTTATAGGAGTTGATAAGATGTTTAACAGGCAGTCAATTCATATAGCAATGCTTCTGTGGGGAAGCATATTCGGAGTGATAGCCACAGTATGTATGTTGATGAGCAGAAGCTTTGACAGGAAGAAAAGAATACTTATGATGTCAATACAGGTTACAACAGCGTTTCTTCTGCTTATGGATGCGGTTGCGTGGGCAACGCGCGGATATCCGGGGATAAAAGGATATTATTTTGTTGTTGTAAGCAATTTCTGTGTATTTGTGTTGAGCGATTTGATATTGGCACTCTATAACGCATATATGAATACATACCTGTTTGAAAAAGGCATTCCAAAGGAAGCTAAGTTTCGTATATATATGGTGTTTGTTCTTGCAACAGCCGGAATTGTGATGAACATAATATCGCAGTTCAATCACATGTATTATTATATAGATGCCAATAACTATTATCATAGAAACTCACTGCACTTTCTTGCAATGATAATTCCGATGGCGGGTATGCTCATTGATGTAAGTCTGCTTGTACAATATAGGAAGAACATAAGCTGGCAGATGATGATTGCCTTCCTGTTATACATGGCACTTCCGATGATTATGACGATTGTACAGATATTTTACTATGGAATATCGTTTGTGAATATTTCAATAAGCATATCCATGATTTTCATGCTGATTGTATCATTTATTGAGCAGAGCAGAAAGCTTGCAATGAAGCAGAAGGAGGCTGCAGACCTTAGAATATCGTTGATGATGTCGCAGATAGCGCCGCATTTTATCTACAATACGCTCGCGGCAATAAGACAGATGTGTGTGGCGGATCCGCAGTCGGCTCAGGAGATGATCGGTGAGTTTTCATCATATCTTAGAATGAACTTAGAGACGATAGATACCAATGAGCTTATAGCGTTTGAGAAGGAGCTTGAGCATACAAGGAATTACCTTTCAATAGAACAAAGGCGTTTTGGTGACAGGGTAAAGGTCAAGTATGATATACATGATACGGAATTTCTTCTTCCGGCGCTGACACTGCAGCCCATAGTCGAAAATGCCGTGAAGTATGGAGTGTGTAAAAAATCAGGCGGTGGAACCATAAAGATAGCGACATACTGTGAGGAAAATATTGATTATATAGTTGTGTCGGATGATGGCGCAGGCTTTGATATCAATGAAAAGAAGAATGATGGAAAGGTACATGTCGGAATTAAAAATGTACAGACCAGATTGGAAGAACAGTGCCATGGAAAGCTCACAATATCAAGCAGACCGGGAGATGGAACAGTGGTTGTGATAAGTATTCCAAAGGAGAACAGTATTATATAGTAGGAGAAGAACATGAATATTATTGCAGCAGATGATGAAAAACTGGTGCTTGACGGCATGGTTGAGGCGATTAAAAAGGTTGAACCTTCGGCTGAGGTATACGCGTTTACCGACCCGGATGAGTTGTTAAAGTTTGCACAGAATACTGTGTGCGATGTAGCATTTCTTGATATCGAGATGGGGCATATATCTGGAATTGAGGTCGCAAAGCAGCTTAAGCAGCTGAACCCAAGGATTAATATAATATTTGCTACAGGCTATAGCGAGTATATGGGGATTGGAATGAAGATGCATGTGAGCGGATACTTATTAAAGCCGGTAAGCTGTGAGGATGTGCGCGACGAGCTTGACAATTTGAGAAATCCGATTGAAAAAGTGAAGACTGACAGTGGCAAGCCGGTGGTGAAGTGTTTCGGCAACTTTGACATCTTTGTAAAAGGAAAAAGCTTGAATTTTGAGAGAAGCAAGTCGAGGGAGTTACTGGCATATCTTGTTGACAGGAGGGGAAGTGCGGTCACATCCGGTGAACTCAGGGCTGTCCTGTGGGAAAATGCGGAGGATGAGAAAAGCACATCCAACTATCTTCAACAGGTAAAAAAAGACCTTATCACAACACTTAAAAAAGAAGGTATATCCAATATACTTGTAACATCGTGGAATAAGTATGCGATAGATGTTGATGCAATAGAGTGCGATTATTATGATTACCTCAATAATAAGCCGGAAGGAGTGCGGGCATACAACGGAGAGTATATGTCACAGTATAGCTGGGGAGAGTTTTTTAAGGCATAACAAAGTATAAAATATGGGAAAATCATGGAGAACCATGGTGGCTGAGCTGGTGGCTGAAAGTGCCCAAAACTCTGTCATCATGGTTTTTGTTTGTTATATGACACAAATCAGCTATGAAGCATGACGTTTTAGTGATAAAAACATAATAAAAAGTCATATAAATTCAAATTTAGCCATTTTTTGTAATACTTTTGTCACATTTGGCATGCAAAACTTAGGAAAAAGAGCCTGAAACGGAGGTAGTGCGCTTGGATATAGTTATCTACGAGGAGGACTCTAAGCAGAGGAGTCATCTTAAGAACGTTATTCAAAGAGCCGCACCGCCGAAGTCGGATGTGGCTGATTTTAACAATTCGGATGTGCTGCTGGAGTACATCGACAAAAAGGATTCATCGGTAGCATTTATAAGCCTTGAAGATGAGCGTGGAAGAGGATATCTTCTTGCAAGAAAAGTCAAGGAACGCTTCCCGCGGACTAATCTGATTTTTCTCTCACGGAATCAGATGTATATGAAGGAGGCATTGAAGCTAAGGTACAGTGGTTATATATCAAGTCCTACGATAACCAAAGAGATAATACAGGATGAACTTAACAATTTGAGGTATTTATAAGAAGGAGGAAAACAATGAAGTACATTGAGTTGGCAAAGAAAAACAGAAAAAGAATATTGTCATCAATTCTTTGTGCTGCGATGATTGTAACAGGTGTTGGATTTACACCGGCAGTTAAAGTCAATGCAGAGGAAAATGCATCAATTGAAACTGTTGAGAACTTAAATACAGTTGAAACAGAAGCTGATGAGAAGCTTACGGAGGAGATTACCTCAGAGGCAGAAGAAGCTGCAATGGAGGAGAGTTCTTCAGAGACGGAGGAGATTACTTCAGAAGCAGAAGAGACCACGACGGAGGAGACTTCTTCGGAAGCAGAAGAGACCACAACGGAGAAGACTTCTTCGGAAGCAGAAGAGACTACAACGGAGGAGACTTCTTCAGAAGCAGATGAGACTGTAACAGAGGTAGTTTCTTCGGAGGAAGGAACTGCTGCAGAAGAAATTTCTTCAGAGAATGAAGAAGTCACAACAGAAGGGTCGACTTTAGAGAATGAAGAGATAACAACAGAGGATACAGAAAATGTATATGATGAGGAAGGCAATGATTTAGCATTGTTTGCCTTACAACCGATAACGTTTGATTACAACAGTTATCCTTATGGAATTGTATCAGGTTCAACAATTACACTTATGATATATTTATAGCGGTAATCGAGCGGTTAAAATAAAAAAATGAAATATGCAAAAACATATTGACATCTGAACATATATGAATATAATAAAGATATGAACAGATGAACAAACACTAATATGTTTCAGATTGTTAGTGCTTGAGAAAGGAGAAGCCGGATGGCAGATAATACCGGAGATCAGAATGAATTTCTGGCAGCTCATGAGGATGTAGTGAAGAGAGTGTTAGAGCAGCAGCCGGATGATGAGTATTTGTATGACCTTGCAGAACTCTTTAAGGTATTTGGAGATTCTACGAGAATAAGAATACTGTATGCACTGTTTGAGAGTGAGTTATGTGTGAATGATATCGCACAGCTTCTAAATCTTGGACAATCGGCGGTAAGCCACCAGCTGAGAATTCTCAAGGACGCGAAGCTGGTCAGGTTCCGCAGGGAGGGCAAGATTATATTCTATGCTCTTGACGATGAACATGTAAGAAATATTCTCAGCATGGGTATGGAACATGTAGAAGAATAGAAGATTTAACAAAGTAATAATTATTAAAAATCATATTTAAGGAGGCTTTTAGCATGAAAAAGACTTACAATGTAGAGGTTGATTGCCCTAACTGTGCAGCTAAGATGGAGGAGGCTGTTAAGAACACGAAGGGAGTTAAGGACGCTTCATTAAGCTTTATGACACTCAAGCTCAAGGTTGAATTTGAGGACGGAGCAGATGTTGATGCGGTTATGAAGGAAGCTTACGCTAACTGCAAGAAGGTTGAAGATGATTGCGTGATTGAGCTTTAATGTGTTTGCTGTCGGCGGTTTCGTCGGCAGCAAATTTCACATGAGGGGAGATTGGAGGTAACTATGAATAAGAAGCAAAAGACGATTTTATACCGTATAATTATTTCAGCCGTTCTGGTTGTGGCGGTTTCAATTCTTGATGCGGTGCTTGATTTGAATGTATGGATTTCGGCGGTGCTGTATTTAGTTCCATACTTTATAATCGGATATGACATACTAAAGAAGGCGTGGAAGGGAATTTTAAACAGACAGGTGTTCGACGAGAATTTCCTTATGGCTGTTGCCACGGTCGGTGCAATCGCTATCGGAGAGTTCCGCGAGGGCGTTGCGGTTATGCTCTTCTACCAGATCGGAGAGCTTTTCCAGAGTGTTGCGGTCGGAAAGAGCAGAAAAAACATTGCGGCACTTATGGATATCAGACCTGACTACGCGAACATTGTCGTCGATGGACAGATTGAAAAGGTCGACCCGGACGAGGTCGAAATCGGAACAACGATTGTTGTAAACCCGGGCGAGAAGGTTCCTATCGACGGTGTGATAATCGACGGAAATACCTCACTTAACACCAGTGCCCTCACCGGTGAGAGTGTTCCGAGAGATGCGGTATGCGGCGACGAGGTTATAAGCGGCTGTATCAATCTCACGGGAACAATCCATATCCGCACAACGAAGGAGTTCGGTGACTCGACGGTATCTAAGATACTTGACCTTGTGGAAAATTCGAGCCTTAAAAAGTCGAGGTCAGAGAACTTTATCACAAAATTTGCAAAGTACTACACACCGGCAGTATGCTACAGTGCGCTTGCACTTGCAATCATACCACCGATTTTTAACCTGATAATAGGCAATCCGGCGGCATGGCTTACATGGATTATAAGAGCGCTTTCATTCCTCGTTGTAAGCTGTCCATGTGCGCTTGTAATATCAATTCCGCTCAGCTTCTTCGGTGGAATTGGCTGTGCATCGACCAACGGTATCCTTGTGAAGGGTTCCAACTACCTCGAGGCTCTTGCCGACACGAAGTACATTGTGTTTGACAAGACGGGTACACTCACAAAGGGCGTGTTTGAGGTTACGGGAAGTTATCCCGAGAATGGTTTTTCAAAAGATGAGCTTTTATACTATGCAGCATACGCTGAGAGCGGTTCAAGCCATCCTATAAGCATCAGCCTCAAGAAAGCCTACGCGGGCAAGCTTGAGCTTGAGCGCGTAAACGGAATAGAGGAGGTTGCGGGTCATGGTGTTATGGCTGTCGTTGACGGCAGAAACGTGGCGGCAGGAAACGTCAAGCTTATGAAGAAAGTTGGCGCCTCCGTGACATCTGAGCATGATGAGGGAACAGCAGTGTACGTTTCAGTGGACGGTGTGTATGCGGGCTGCATCACCATATCAGATGTAGTAAAGCCTACCTCGAAGGAGGCAATCGCCGGTCTTAAGGCGAGCGGCATAAAGACCGTAATGCTCACCGGAGATACAGCCAAGACGGCACAGCGCGTTGGCACTGAGCTTGGTCTTGATGAGATACACAGTGAGCTTCTCCCTGCAGACAAGGTTGCACAGGTTGAGAGGCTTCTCGGACAGAAGGGCGCGAAGGAAAATCTTGCCTTTGTCGGTGACGGTATCAACGATGCGCCTGTTCTCTCAAGAGCGGACATTGGTGTTGCAATGGGAGCGCTCGGCTCGGATGCGGCTATCGAGGCTGCGGACGTTGTCCTCATGGACGATGACCCGTCAAAGCTTGCCCTTGCAATGAGAATATCCAGAAAGACACTTAAAATCGTAAGACAGAATATTGCATTCGCGCTTGCAGTCAAGTTTGCCTGCCTTATTCTTGTGGCAGTCGGAGTTGCCAACATGTGGGTTGCCATATTCGCCGATGTCGGTGTCATGGTGCTGGCGGTGCTCAATGCTACGCGTGCGTTGAAGATTAAGTGACGGAATGAAACCCCACGAGAGTTGCAACTCGTGGGGTTTTGCTTTTCATAATCAATTCCTCCGTGATATAATTATTATTGTATGTATAATGGAGTATATAAAATTGATACATTATATAGTGGAGTTGTTCAGAGATGAATTACCGCCTGACTGGGCTGTTTTCACAAAACAGCGGTAAAATATATTCTATTTTTCTGTATTTCGGTTATATATTACCGCCTGATTGACTTTGTTGTTCTTATAAGCCGTATAATTTTTCGTATAGCGGCTCTTTTTGTAATAATAAGGTGTTAATTTTACCGCCCGATAATGTGTATTAAACTTTTAAGCGGTAATCATTAGGCAAATCTCATGTTACCGGGCGGTTTTACATTGCATTTTGCAGTTTTACGCTTGATATCTTTCTACGTTTGGAAATTAAATTGTTCTTTAATCTTATTTTAATCTTTCCCCCCTTTTACATTAATCTTCCAAGTTTATATTATAACCATCAGCAAGAGGTAATGAATCAGAACTTAAAAACGCTATGCAAAAATAACGTATTCTGATGAGATAACCCTTGTAATGATTCGCCACATAAGGATATAATAAAAAATGTAAACGGAGGAAAAAAATTATGGAACTTAGCAGTGAAGAGAAATTTGACAGGGCGATGAAGCTGTCGCAGAGAACGGGGGTTAGTCTTGAGGACGCCAAGGCGGCGTTAAATGCAAGCGATTTTGATATGCTTGACGCTGTTGTGTATTTGGAGCAGCTCGGCAAGACGAGTGCACCGCGGTATTCAAGCTACACTACGGAGCAGAATGTCGGAGCTGACAGGACGGCGGCGTATGACGAGATTGAGGTAAAGGCAAAGAGGGTTACGTTCGGAGATTTGCTTGGTAAATTTTTCAAATGGGTAGGAAAGATTATAAAGATTGGAAATGAGAACTTCCTTGATGTGACCAGAAACGGTGAGGACATCATAAAGATGCCGATTACGGTAGGTGTACTTCTGCTTTTGCTCGCATTCTGGGTATGTGTTCCGCTTCTGATTGTGGGACTGTTCTTCTCATTCAGGTACAGCTTCTCGGGACCGATATTTAAGAAGGATGATGTGATTAACACTGCACTTAACAAGGCTTCTGATGTGACAGACAACATCAAGAAGGAGTTCAAGGACTAATTACTTATTATAAAAAGAGGTATGTATGGCGGCTATATTGATTGTTGAGGACGAAGAGAAGATCGCGAGGTTTATTGAGCTGGAGCTAAAGCATGAGGGGTATGAGGTCGGCAAGGCCGTGGACGGAAGAACGGGTCTTTCGATGGCGGAGAGCGGGAAGTATGATTTGATGCTTCTAGATGTCATGCTCCCGGAGCTCAATGGAATGGAGCTTTTAAGAAGGCTCAGAAAGTCGAGCAGTATGCCGGTGATTATGGTGACGGCGAGGGACGCCGTAATGGATAAGGTATCGGGGCTTGACCTCGGAGCTGATGACTACATCACGAAGCCGTTTGCAATCGAGGAGCTCCTTGCGAGGATAAGGGTTGCTCTCAAGAAGTCTGCGGATATGGCGGCCGTACATACCAAAACCGATGTACTTTCGTGCGGGAGGGTCAGCCTTGACAAGGCAAGACATGAGGTCAGGGTTGGCACCGAGCTGGTTGAGCTGACACATAGGGAATTTTCACTTCTTGAGTATCTGCTTGAGAATAAAAATATCGTTATGAACAGGGATACATTGCTCGAGAAAGTATGCGGATATGATTTTCAAGGGGAGACTAATGTTATAGATGTATATGTGCGTTATATTCGCACCAAGATAGATGATGCTTTTGGAATTAAGCTTATTTCAACGGTAAGAGGAGTCGGGTATGTCATCAAAGACGAATAGTGAGTATAACGAGGTCAGTGAAAAAAATACAGCGACAGACGCTAAGACACAGCCGAACAATGCCAAAAAGATGTATTCCATTGCAAGGCGCATCAACGGAGCGTTTGTCGGAAGATTTGTGTGGCACATCCTGAAAATGGATGTGCTTATCTGCGTTATAGCACTTGCGCTCGGCGTGTTTATAGCAGAGAAAACGGCGCTTGGAACCTTCAGGGTGGGAACGGAGCGCAGTATAGAGTGGAATATCGGAAGCAATTTTCTCAGGTATAAGATGACGGATACGGACGGCAACACAGCCTCGCTGAGCATAACCAAAAATGAGGCGAGAGTGGCGTTTATTGTGGGTGTGGCCATTCTCGTGACGGAGTTTTTTTCAGTGCTGGTCATGTCAGTCAACATGAAAAACAACATTAACGACAAGCTGCTGCCTATAAGGCAGATGGCGAAAAAGACTGAGAAGCTCACGAATATGGCTTACAATGAGCACAATTTTAAGAGCCTTGAGGCGGCGATAGAGAATGTCAATGCCACATCGCTTGACGCTAAGATAAGCACCGACAACAAGGAACTTCAGGGAATTGAGAATGCACTCAACCATCTGCTTGAGAGAATGAGGGAGACCTACAGGCAGCAGTCGCGTTTTGTCTCGGACGCGTCGCATGAGCTCAGAACACCCATAGCGGTAATAAGAGGCTATGCGGATATGCTTGACCGCTGGGGAAAGGAGGACGAGAGTATTCTCGATGAGTCCATAGAGGCGATAAAAAACGAGTCGGAGCATATGCAGAAGCTTGTCGAGCAGCTTCTCTTCCTTGCGAGAGGAGACAGCGGAAGAAACAATCTTCAGATAGAGAGGATACAGCTTGACGAGCTGATGGGCGAGGTGTTTGAGGAGTCAAAGATGATTGACACAGAGCATGTATATGAGTTTGGCGGAGAGCCTGTGTGCATGGACGGCGATGTGTCCATGATAAAGCAGTGTGCGAGAATACTCATAGACAATGCGGCTAAATATACACAGAAGGGGGATACTATAACAATACGCACGGGACAGAAGCCGGAGGGGGTATTTTTCAGCGTGCAGGATAACGGAATAGGCATGCATGAGGCTGATGTCAGCCATATCTTTGAGCGCTTTTACCGCTCGGACGAGGCGAGGGGGCACAAAAGCGGTGGAACAGGACTGGGACTTTCGATAGCAAAGTGGATAGTCGACAGGCACAACGGATATTTTAACATCTTGACCAGACCGGATATAGGGACTAGAATAACGGTGATATTTGTGCCGTTTTACGATGGCACCGGTATGGGTGCAAATGAGAAAGAAAAAACTGATAAGACCGCGATTTAAGCCCCAAAAGGCGGCAGAAATGGAGAAGGATATGAATTTCAATGAAGCGATGAAAAAGCTTGAGCAGTTCGGACAGAAGCATGTGCTCGATTACTACGGGGAGCTCACGGGCGAGCAGAAAAAGGCGCTGCTTGAGCAGATAGACAGGACGGATTTTACCGTTATCGAACAGGCTGACGAGGCGGGAAAGCGTGGCGTGATAGCACCTATAAAGGCCATGACGATTCCTGAGATAGATACTGGAAGGGAGCGCTTTGAACGCATCGGAATGGAAGCGGTCAGGGCAGGCAAAGTAGGCGCGGTTCTGCTTGCAGGCGGAATGGGTACAAGGCTTGGCTCAGATGCACCTAAGGGAATGTACGACATCGGAATTAATAAACCTGTGTATATTTTTCAGAGAGTTATAGAAAATCTTATGAAGGTGGTCGAGAGGGCGGGAAATTATATCCAGCTTTTTGTTATGACCAGCGAGAAAAACCACACTGCCACGGTCAATTTCTTTAAGGAGCACGCATATTTTGGCTACGACCCGGAGTACATTGCATTTTTTATGCAGGACATGGCTCCGGCAGCGGATTTTGACGGGAAGGTGTACATGGAGGCAAAGGACTGCATAGCCACATCGCCTAACGGCAACGGAGGGTGGTTTCTCTCCATGAAGAAGAGCGGACTTTTGGAGCTGATAGAGAGAAGAGGCATCGAATGGCTCAATGTGTTCGCTGTCGACAATGTATTGCAGAGCATAGCTGACCCTGTATTTATAGGTGCGGTGCTCGAGGGCGGCTACTCGGTCGGCTCGAAGGTCATAAGAAAGGTGAGCCCGCAGGAGAAGGTCGGAGTTATGTGCACCGAGGACGGCAGACCTTCCATAGTGGAGTATATTGAGCTGACGCAGGAAATGCTCACACAGAAGGACGAGAGCGGGGAGTACGCATACAATTTCGGGGTTATCTTAAATTATCTTTTCAAGGTC
>CAMEEX010000093.1 GCA_945915235.1 uncultured Clostridia bacterium
CATGCACTGCTTACATCTCCTGCAACATAATAGCTTATTCCCATAACCTTTGAGGTTTTCTTTACGACAATGTAAGACTTGCCGTCCGACAGTTTTATCTTAGTGCCGTCCGGCTGCTCTAAAAGCCTGTACGCAAGCTCACTGTTGGTTGTGTACACAATATCTCCTTCATCCGTCAGAATGGCACCATCGTAATCCGACAGATTATTTGCAACCTTCCTTATAAGCGCATTGTAATCAATCTTGGCTATCACCATGGCATTCGAATAGCTTCCTATAGTAGGAAGTCTCAGTACAAGGCACAGCCCATCATGGTCTACATGTTCCCTCTGGTACATCGCATTGGCATTTGAAGCTGAAAATACCCAGTAATATGGATTGAAATTCTCCTTATTCCGCCTGTAAAGTGCTTCGACTTCATCCTTGTTGTCAAGCCGTCTGTAGCTGTGCATTCCGCGGGTACTAAACACGCTCTGTGTCTTGAAGTTTATTATTGTATATCCATTAACATAGTCGGAGAAAACCGAATTGCCGTTTAGAACCTCCCCCACCTCTACGAGCTTAGAGTAATCGGAATACTCCGCCTTCTCCTCGACAAACCATTTAACCCTGTCATCGCCTGCTGCCCCCAGATAATAGCCCTGAAGCTGTGTAAGCAGCTCATCTAAATTGACCTGAAGCTGCGTGACCTCCGCCTGTGTGGACAGCTCAAGCTTCTCATAGCTCTTTGACATATATATGTAGGTTGCAAACGCACTCAGCAGAATTACGGGAAAAAAAGTAAGACCAAACTGGTAGAGAAATATCTTCATCTCATACCAGCTCAGTCTGTATTTATGTTTTAATTTATCTTTTATTACAGATAAAAACAACACCCTACCTCCTCACATATTTCACAAACGTGTACTCCAAGTCAAAGTAGGTCTGCTCCTCGCTCTCCTCCTCAACTCTCCAATCAGGCAGTTTGTCAAGGTTAGGTAAATGTCTGTCCGCCTGATATTCATAGTCTATCTTCGTTATATGCGCCGTGTCACAGTAAGGAAGCAGAGCCTCGAACACCGACTCCCCACCGATGACATATATATCCTCCGACGGATAATTTCCAAGCTCCTCCAACAGCTCATCAACACTGTGCACAAGAACAGCATCCTTAACCTTGAGACTCTTATCACCTGTCAGAACAATGTTGGTGCGGTTTTTGAGCGGAATACCGTTTGGAAAGCTCTCAAGAGTCTTTCGTCCCATGACAACCACCTTACCCGTTGTCACCTTCTGAAACCATTTCTGGTCATTCGGAATCCTGACTAGCAAATCATTCTTATATCCTATCGCCCAGTTAGAGTCCACCGCTGCAATTATATTCATACCAATCTCCATTCCGCCGCCAAGCGGCGGCACAAATAGTAATAAAAACCCTCTTTTTATGTGTTTTCCAATAGTTCAGCCTGCTGAACTATTGTGAAATATTACCATAAACCGTGTTCTTACGTTTTATTAAATCTGACTATAAATTTCAGAAGGCACATACGCCTTCACACTAATACCTTCCTCCGTGTATTCCTCGGAGAGAAGCTGTCCGTACTTGCGTATAAGCTGTATCCTGCCCGCCATATCATACGGATATGTCTTTTCTACATAGACCTTCTGCGCCCTGAGTATCTCCTCAATGGCGCTCTTTAGCTCATCAAGTCCCTCGCCCGTCCTCGCCGAGCCGTAGATTACCTTCTCTGCCTTAAAATCTTTCGGAAGCTCGTCGGACTCACACTTATCGCGCTTGTTAAAGAGCGTGATAACCGGCTTATCACCTGCACCGAGTTCGGCAAGCGTCTGATATACGACATGCATCTGTGTATCCATCTGAGGACTTGAGCTGTCCACCACATGAACGATGATGTCGGCGTACTTCGCCTCCTCGAGCGTGCTCTTGAACGCCTCAATAAGGTGATGCGGAAGCTTCCTTATAAAGCCTACCGTGTCCGTCATCAGCACATTCTGTCCGCTCTCAAGCTCTATTCCCCTTGTAGTAGGGTCAAGCGTAGCAAAGAGCTTGTCCTCCGCGAGCACGCCCGCCTGTGTGAGCTTATTGAGCAATGTAGACTTGCCCGCATTGGTGTAGCCGACTATCGCCGCCACCGGAACGGAGCTTCTCATTCTCTGCGTTCTCGCAAGGCTTCTGTGACTCTCAATATCCTCTAGCTCGCGCCCGAGCTGCACTATCCTGTCCTTTATAAGTCGTCTGTCAAGCTCCAGCTTCTTCTCACCCGGTCCCCTTGTACCTATGGAGCCCGCCATATTTCCGCCCACTCTTGACAGTGAGCTTCTAAGTCCTACAAGACGCGCAAGGCTGTATTTTAACTGTGCCGCCTCGACCTGGATTTTTCCTTCACTGGTCACCGCCCGCTTGGCAAAAATATCGAGGATGACCATCGTTCTGTCCATAACCTTCATCATAAGCTCGCTCTCAAGATTTCTAAGCTGTGCCGGAGAGAGCTCATCGTCGCACACAACTCCCGTCGCACCAAGCTCCTCTGCAAGCTCCCGCACCTCTACAATCTTGCCTGTTCCTATATATGTTCCCGGGTGAACCGACTCCCTGTTCTGAACCACCTTGGTGAGAGTTACCGCTCCGGCAGTCTTTACCAGCTCCGCAAGCTCATCAAGTGACTCCATGGTATCATCGTTCTCCGAAGTACATACCCCAATGAGAATTACCTTCTCAATGTCCTTTGCTGTTTCTATAAGTTCCGCCATCGCACCCTCCCATAATTATCTCGTACTCAAAAAATCATATTCATGCTTTGCCGCCTCATCGTTAGGGTACAGCTTCAGATACTCACCAAATTTCTCATACGCGGTCGAATACTGATACAAATACTCATAGCAGCACGCCTGATTAAACATAAGCTCTCTCTTAGCATCCGTATCCCCAAGTGCGAGTCCCGCAGCAAAATATCCCAGTGCCGCATTGTAATCTCCCTTGTTCAGACAATACATTCCATACTGATTGTATGCACCCGCATCCGAAGGATAATTTTTCAGATATGTCTCGTACATGCTCACTGCTTCCTCGTTATTGCCAAGCTTCTCATAGGTCATCGCAAGATAGAACTCTGCCTCCTGCTTTCCCTCGTCCATCGCCTTTGAGAGGAACTTCTTCGCATTCTCGTAGTCAGCTATAATGTAGTATGTCTTTCCCTTTAAAAGATTATCCGCTCCGTCAACCTCAAGTGCCCTCCTAAGATATGACACCGCGCGGTTCTCAAATCCCGCCTTGTGAAGACTGTAGTAGATATTATAGTATATCTCATAGTCGTTCCCGTACGCCTTCAGGGCTTCCTCATAGTCAAGTACAGCTTCATTCTCCATTCCCTGAGCCGCATATATGCTGCCGCGAAGAAAATACTGCTGCTCCACATTATAATTCTTCCTTATAAGTACCGTATAACTGTCGATAGCCCCGGCGCTGTCCCCGTAGTAAGTCTGTAGTGACGCATAATACTGCAATGAGTCTAAGTCTATCTCGTCGTAGACACTGATATTCTCGACTACCTTTCCGAAATATTCCATGGATGTAGCATAGTCACCAAGAAAATACGCCGACACGCCTATGCCCCACTGTGCATCCTTGCTTGTCTTGTCATCAGTGTATGCCGCCATAAACGCTTTCTCTGCTTCGTCATACTTACCAAGCTCCGCATATGCCTTTCCAAGGTTCACGTTGTACTCCGGCTTTCCGTCCTTGTCCTTCTCTATCGCCTGCTCGAACGCCGTCACAGCCTTCTCATAGTCAGACTCATTAAAAAATTCAATACCTGTATTGTTAAGCTGCTTAGCACTCTTGCCACATGCACTCAATGCCATGCTGCAGAAAACGACAGCCCCAATCAACAAAAATTTCTTCATTAAAGGTTCCTCTCCGCTCATACTAGCCAAAAAATATTTTTAGGCATTAAATATAGTATAAGCCACTTACCCCTTGCGCGTCAATGCCTTATATCTGTACATTTTCATTCACTGTCCCGCTTATCTTAACAACCTCTGCCGTACTCACCTTTTCTTTAATCTCCGTGACTTCACTCTCATTCATCTCTATCTTGTCGCGTATCTGCTGCATTCTAGCGTCAAGCTGGCTTATAAGCTCGGCACAGTAGAAGAGCTGCTCGGAGATATCCTCCGCCTTCTTGATGTTCTTCTTGTATTTGAGCTTATGCTCAAGACTCGCCCAGAAATCCATGGCAATAGTTCGAAACTGCACCTCAACACGCATCGGTTTCTTCATGTCAGTGAGGAAAATCGGAACCTCAATGATGAGATGCACGCTCCTGTAACCGTTAGGCTTAGGGTTCTTGATATAGTCCTTGATGGTGATAAGCCTTATGTCGTCCTGCTCAAGCAGGTAGTCAATCAGCTCATATATGTCATCGGGGAACGAGCAGATGACCCTTATTCCCGCAATATCATTCAATTCCTTCTCTATGTTATCAACAGAGAACTCTATCCCCCTGCGGATAAGTTTCTCCACTATACTCTCAGGTGTCTTAATCCTACATTTTATATTCTCGAAAGGATTTCGGCTCTTCTTGAGCGAGAGCTCCTTATTAAGCACATCGAGCTTGGTCTTTACCTCAAGCATGGCGCACTCGTAGTACATCATAAGCTCGCGGAACCGCCTTATCTCCCCCGAGTCAAAATAGTCCTTGAACACCTCAAGCTTATATTCATCCATAATCTCCATATGTATCCATACCTCCGTCTATCCATATAGTATTACTTATCTGATATGATATATTTGTCGATGACATTCTCCGTCATCCATGTGATAACCGGACCTAACGCAAACGACATGATAACCGTCACTATTCCGAGCGTTGAACCGAGCGCCCATCCTGCAAGGCACACTATGAGGTCATAACATATACGCACGACCTTGAACGGAACCTTCTTCAGCCTGTCAGCTATAATATAGGAAATCGCATCATATGGCGAGGTTCCAAGAGATGCCCCCATATATGCCGACGCCGCCAATATGAACACGAACAGCGACGGTACCATGACGAGTATTCTGACCCACATAAAGTCGAAGGCTCCCGCCGGTATCCACTTATCGTTCAGCCAGGTAAAAAAATCAAAGCTGTAGCCCACTAAAAACATGTTCGCAAGCGTTCCCCAGCCAATCTGATTTCTCGCAAATATAATGACAAAAATGAAAAGGAAAGAATTAAACAGCGCCTGCCAGGTTCCGAGTCTTATCCCGAGAAGCCTCGACATTCCCAGATTGAACATCGTGCACGGGTCGGTTCCCAAATTGGTTCTGTTAAGGAATGACAGCGCAAAGCCCATCATTATAACCGCGCAAAAAACTATAACAAGCCTTCTTTTATCCACATTTTTAAATTTCATCTTGTCTCCAATCCACCGCCGCAGGGCGGCACACATCTATGTCTCTTTATCTTTCAGCCATGTGCTGTTTATTTTTCATCTGTACGCACTTTGTTTTTCAGCTATATGCTATTTATTTTTCTTCGTCATCTTGAAATATTATACCGTTTTTGAACAGCTCATGGTCGCCTATATAGTTCTTATCCGTCCTGTTGGCTGCCCTGTACTCCTCGTTTAACCTTCTTGATGCCTCCTCGACCTCACGCTCGAAATCCCTTGAGGAGAGCAGATGGCACCCCTGTCCTCTTATTATAATCTGCTCGAGCCCGTCGGAAGTCACCACGGTTACATCGTACTTCGCACCGTTCTCATGCGCGAAGCGCTCAATATATCTGTCGGCGGTCTCAGCCTCCTTGGTGTACACCACATGAATATTGTGGTAGTCGAGATATTCCGTATCATGCCCCGGAACGCGGTACGCATCAAAGACCGCTATAAGGTTGACCTTCTTTATTCCCTGATAGTTGCACAGTATATCCAGAAGCCGCCCGCGGGCACCGTCTATGTTCGCCTCAGCAATATCACTTAAACTGTCCCACGCAAATATGACATTATAGCCGTCCACAAGAAGGTATTTCTCCTTCTCAGGCTCGGACTTCGCCTTTCTGCCTGACGAACCATAATCATACACCTCCGGTGAGCCCACACTGCTGCGGTTTCTCTTCCACTGCTTTACCGCCCCCCTTGTCGTGGCTGTTAGCGTGCGAGGTGCGCGCGATTATCGCATCTATCTCATCTGTTCCGATCGCATAGCGGTCATCATCGTCCATACGGCTCCTTGCAGCCGCGAGCGGGTTGATAAGAGCAAGCTCCTCATCGTTTAACTCCCTCAAGCTTCCATCATCTAGCAGGACAGCCTCAAGGTGCATGTAGTCCTCGACCTCCTCCCACGGCACGACAAATCCCGCACCATGCGAGCAGAAAACCGATGACGCAGGGTTGGCTGTGTCAGCTTCCGCGATGTAGCCTCTCTGTGCGATAACCTCCTCCGCGTTATGGCATATATCGTATCCGTCCGCGAAGAGGGTAAGATGTCCCTCGCCCCTCGTGTACGCGTTCACCTCCCGCTGGTAGTGCCGCATGCACACCACGGGAGCGCGCCCCGTCAGCACGGCTCGTCCCTCCGAGAGCTCCGGCGCATCACAGTGCCCGGACATTCTCTCCACGTCGGTCATCGCGCGCCCCAAAAGCGACTGCGGAAGCTCCAGCGTGAAGCTGTAGTACGGCTCGAGAAGCACACTCTGCGCCTTCATAAGGCCATGCCTCACTGCCCTGTAAACTGCCTGTCGGAAATCTCCACCCTCGGTGTGTTTCTGATGCGCGCGCCCCGTAAGCAGCGTGAACTTCACGTCAGTGAGCGCAGAGCCCGTCAGCACGCCCTTGTGCTCGCGCTCCGCCAGATGGGTCATTACAAGTCTCTGCCAGTTTCTGTCGAGTATGTCCTCGCGGCACGCTGAGTCTATCACTATACCGCTCCCGCGCTCACCCGGCTCTATGAGAATATGCACCTCCGCATAGTGTCTTAACGGTTCGAAATGCCCGACTCCCTCGGTCTTTCCCGCGACGGTCTCCTTGTACACGACACTTCCCTCATCAAATTCGACCTCTATATCGTATCTGTCCTTGATTATACTCTTTAAAATCTCCGTCTGAACCTCGCCCATAAGCTTCACATGAAGCTCCGAGAGTTCCTCGCTCCACACGATGCCAAGCTGCGGCTCTTCCTCCTCGAGCTCCCTCAGATACAGCAGTAGCTTCGCGGGCGTGATATCATCGACCGGCTTAATTCTGTAATCGAGCACGGGCTCAAGCACCGCATGCACATTGCCGCGCGCCGTTCCCAGTCCCTGCCCCGGGAATGTGTCCGTAAGCCCCAGAACAGCGCATACCATTCCGGGATATACCGCATCGCAGGTCTCATAGCGGCTGCCCGAATATATTCTTAGCTGTGCAGCCTTTTCCTCTCCTATTAGCTGCCTGACCTTTAAGACACCCGAAGTCACTTTAAGGTATGTCAGCCTGTTGTCCTGCTCATCCCTCGATATCTTATACACCCTCGCACCGAACTGCTCCGTGCCGTACTCGGGCATTATGGTGTACTCATCCAGAAGCTTGAACAGCCTGTCCACGTTGACAAGCTTTAACGCCGAGCCTAACACGCACGGAAAAACATTTCTGCGCCTTACCGCCTCAGCCTTAGTCTCCTTTCGCACATCACCGACCTCTAAAAACTCCTCCATGCACGCCTCATCGCACATGGCAAGGTTCTCAAGGAAATCCTCCCGCTTCTCGTCAAAGTACACACAGCAGCCCGACAGCTCACGCTGTAAGCTGTCCATCAGCGCGTCCCTGTCAGTGCCCGGCTGATCCATCTTATTCACAAAAATAAATGTCGGAATATTGTACTGTTCAAGCAGTCTCCACACCGTTCTTGTGTGAGCCTGAACGCCGTCCGCCGCACTTATCACCAGCACCGCGTAGTCAAGCACCGAAAGAGTCCTCTCCATCTCAGCCGAGAAATCCACATGCCCCGGTGTGTCAAGCAGTGTAAAGTAAGTATCGGCTGTCTTAATCACCGCCTGCTTGGCAAATATGGTTATGCCTCTCGACCGCTCAAGCTTGTCCGTGTCGAGAAATGCGTCCTGATTGTCCACTCTCCCGAGCTTTCTTATAACCTCTCCTGTATATAAAAGTCCCTCCGACAAGGTCGTCTTGCCCGCATCGACATGCGCGAGCATTCCTATTACTATATTTTTCATAATCTAATTCTTCCAATCGCCCGACATGAGTGTATCATATTCGCTCTCAGTCAATTTTCTGTATTCCCCCGGCTTCAGGCTCTCATCAAGCTTCACACCGCCTATCTCAATTCTTTTCAGATATATCACGCGGCACCCCTCCGCAAGCATCATTCTCTTGACCTGATGCTTCCTTCCCTCGTATATCTCAAGCTCCGCCGCGAAAACAGGGCGGTTTCTGTTAAACTCATTGTCTCGGAAGCGTTTTCTCGGGTTAAATCTCTTCTCAAACTCCTCGTACTTTATACGCTCCGTTATCGTGATACGAGCCCCCTTTGTCGGCTTCTCCTCGCCCGTAAGCTCCTGCCCGCACTCGATGCGCTCTATCGCCTGCGCGCTAAGCTCCCCCGTAGCAAACAGATAGTACCGCTTCGGCGCGTGGTGCCTCGGGTGCATAAGTCTCTGGTCGAACTGCCCGTCGTTCGTGAACAGAAGCAGCCCCTCCGTATCCTTATCGAGCCTCCCGACCGGGAACAGTTCATCGGCAAGCTCCTTTGGAAAATATTCCATAACCGTCCGTTGAAGCTCGTCACTCCTTGCGGTTATACAGCCCTGCGGCTTATTAAACATATAATACAATTTATCCTGAAACATAAAAAACACCAATCTATTATAATCACTGTGAATAATTATAACAGATTGGTGTTATTATTTGTAGTTATTTTTGTGTAAATTTAATGAACTTTACTTAATCTTGTCATATAAGAACTGCTCAGGAAGTGTAACCTTGAAGTCTCTTGCAAGATGTCTGAAATCATCAGGCTGGATAGTCTGAAGCTTAGTCGGGCTCATTGAGAGCATCTTTACAAGTATCTCCGCCGACTTCTCAACTGTGTGCATGAGTCCGAAAGTGAGGTCGAAATCCTCTCCTGCTGCGAACATTCCGTGATGTGCCCAGATGGCAACGTCATACTTCTTCATAAGCTCACTTGTTGCGACAGCGATATCTCTTCCGCCCGGTACCATCCAAGGAACGACACCTACACCGCTTGGGAATACTACAGGACACTCTGTAGCCATCTCCCAGAGTTCTCTTGTGAATACCTGATCATCAAGAGGAAGCACGAAGGTGAGTGCGATAATGTTAGTTGTATGGGCATGGTAGATTACTCTGTATCTTCCGTCGGTGAGAACCTTCTTAACCTCATGGTTCATAAGATGTGAAGGAAGCTCACTTGTAGGTCTGCCGCCGTTTACGAGTCCCCATACAATACGGTACTTCTCGCCGGTGCTGTCAATCTCTATCATGCACATTGAATCCTCAGGCTTGATTGCCACGTTGCGGAAATACTTGCCGCTTCCTGTTACAAGGAAGTACTCGCCTGCAAGCTTAGGAACGCTTGTCCCGATTGGCTGCCACTCCTTAGGCCAGAGGAATGTTCTGACTGTCTCTACCTCCTCAGGCTTAACACGGTATGAAAGATTACCACCGTTTCTCTCATGCCATCCCTGCTGCCAGCCGTCATCTGCCATTCTGATAAAGCCTTTCACAAATTCAGCGTCTAAAAAATTCATACTAACCTCCTAATACTGGTGAATTATTAAATCAATCAAAATCAAACATAAAACAAATCAAAACCACATCTTGTATCTATACAATACTACTATTTATATGAAAAATAAACAACCTCTCTTGCAAAAAAAGTGTTCTTTTTTGCTCGTTATGTATTTGACAATCCAAAAAAGACTTTCTTTCCTAAATAAACAACAAAAAGCATCAAAAAACCACATCATGGAAAAACTCTCATAAATTTCCCCATGATGTGGCATCACAAGCTCAACTAGTTCTTCATTGAAGATACAACATCTGATATCTTAGTCACGATATCTTCTATATCCTTATTAACCGCTGAACTCTTCTCTGAAAGCTTGCCAACCTCTCCCGCTACAACCGAGAAGCCTGCTCCCATCTCTCCTGCTCTCGCAGCCTCTATGCTGGCATTGAGTGCGAGTATTTTCTGCTTGCTCTGAATGGAGCGCAGCTCACCTGTCTTTTTCTTAATCTCCTCGACAAGATGGTTAGCCTGATTTACCCCATCTGTAAGGCTTCCGATGATATGTCCGTTTACCTTCTGTGCATACTCAGCATTGATAAAATTGTTGAGCACCTGACCTAAGAGTACCGCCGATGCATTTATCGACTCCTCCGTGCGGACATTGACCTTCTTAAGAGCGGCTATGTACTTGTCCTCATTGATACCAAGCTCTCGTGCAACGCCTCGGAACTTCTCCTCATCAGGGTTCTCCGGGAGAACCTGACCTCCAATAACCGAACCGACCTTCTGTCCTTCTACCACAAGGTCAATTCCGAAGTCGATGAGTCCTGCATGGCAATGATACACGCCCTTGCCCTCCCTGTCACACTTCTCACATCTTCTACAGCCTTCCTTACTCCCTCTCGTAAGCTTAATACAGAAATCCGTAAAATTATAGCACTCGGATATGTATTTTCCGTCCGTGCCGACTGCCACTGTGGCAAGACCCGTCGCCATTGCCCAGTTATTCATGATTTCTTCAAACTTTTTCATGTCAGCAAATTCTCTAATCTCCATACGCTGCCTCCTGTTCCTTCGTTCTGAACATACTTTTTATTTTTTCCTTCAAACTCAAATACTTTATCTATTTGATTGTACAATTATACCATATTTTTTCGAAAAATTAAATATTTTTATTGCATTTTTTCATATTTTCTTTAAAAAATACATTATACAAAAAAAAAAACAAAAACCGCCATGGAAGTATCCGTTTCCAACACCTCCATGGCGGCTGTATCACAGCTTTTGTTATTCAGTTAATAAACTGTATACAAATACTAATTGTATACAATTAATGACTGCAATGTCCCTTACATTTGCTGCAGTCTCCGCCGCACACAACCGACTTGCCGGCTTTCTTATCTTTGACCATTCCGTGGATAATAAGCCCAACAACCGCTGCAAGCACTGCTGCTACTATCACTGTTCCCATATCCTATTACCTCCATTTCACATGTTAGTGTAATCTAACCTGCTTAAAAAGTCAATAGGGTTTTCACACTAATCTCCATGCCGCCAAGCGGCGGCATAAATATTAATGAAAAACGTGTTTTTTACGTTTTTCCTGTGTGAAATCTTAATACATCTTAGACAGTGTCTTTTACTGTCTTAGATGTATTTTTCACACTATGATGCCGGATAAAATAATATTATAAATATCACCGCCACCACAGTATACGCGGCTCCGACCATAACT
>CAMEEX010000094.1 GCA_945915235.1 uncultured Clostridia bacterium
AAGAGCCTGATAAACCACATAATTCTCGTTCGTCTCGGAATGTCTTGCCACCGCAACTATCTGGTAGAGATTTCCCTTAAAATGTCTGTATATTTCTCCTGTTCTGACCTCTCTCATAAATGCGCCTCACTTCCTGATTATTGGCTTATTGTATCATAAACCATCACTAAACTCAAGTACACTTTTAGGGCAGCCATGCATATAATATATAAAATCACACCGCCGACGGAAGCAATTACCCCATGCATATAAGGAACAAAACCTACTGTGTCAACGATATATACAGGCTTGACAATATCCCCTACACCGGGCGCGGCTGCTGCGCTGCAATACTCGATACGGGAATATATCCGCACCCCGACCTTGCCGACCACATAGCCTGCTTTCAGGATTTTGTAAACGGAAGAAAAAACGCCTACGATGACAACTCCCACGGCACACATGTAGCCGGAATCATCGCCGGTAACGGCTATTCCAGCCAGGGCATATTAAAGGGCATGGCTCCGGACTGCCGCATTATAGCCCTCAAAATCCTCGACAAAAAGGGCAACGGCGACAAGGACTCCCTGTTAAGCGCCTGCCACTGGATACGGGACAACTACAGAAAATACAGTATCAACATAGTAAATATCTCAATCGGCTCCGATACCGCCGACTGCAACGAGGAGAAGGACGAAATTGCCGCGGTGATAAATCACCTGTGGGAGCTTGGGATATGTATTGTCGTGTCAGCCGGAAATTCAGGTCCCGGCCCCGGAACAATAACCTTTCCCGGAACTTGTGAAAGGGTGATAACCGTCGGCAGCGATGCCCTGCTGCTATACTCCGACGAGGGCGGCGCCAAATCGCACTCGGGCGAGGGCCCCACCAAATGCAATATAAATAAGCCCGACCTTCTAGCTCCCGGGCACAATATAATAAGCTGCCACAACCGCTACAACGGCTACACCGTAAAGAGCGGCACTTCCATGTCAACCCCCGTGGTATCAGGCGCCGTTGCGCTCTACCTCGAAAAGTATCCTTGGGCTTCAAACGATATTGTCAAACAGAATATAAAGCTTAGCGCCGCAGATGTAGGGCTTGGCAGGAACCGTCAAGGTGCCGGACTGTTAAACGTAAAGCATTTTCTTGAGCAAAAACCCCTGTGAGCCGGATTTTTCAATCTGACCCACAGGGGTTTCCATCACATTATTTTTTAGCCTTAAAGCGGTATATGTAAGCTTATTTTCCATTCTTTGAGGAAATATAGTTGTTAAGTTCGTCCTCCATAATATCGAAGGAAACTATACCCGTGTCAAGTATGAGCTGATGATATTCCTTAGCGTCGAAACTGTCGCCGAGTTTTCTTTCCGCCTTCTCACGAAGCTTTATCATCTTGATGTGTCCTACAGTATACGGTAGAAGTATTCCGGGGTCTGATATCACCGCCTCATACATTGCCTCAGCTATGCTGTCTACATCGTTCACATAGTCGGAGAGATAATCGGAAATCTCATCAATTCCCCAGCCCTCATAGTTTACACCAAGGTCAATTCTCGACTGAAGAATATAGCCGAGCATACCGTCAAGCACACACATCTGTGAGAGTTCCTCACTGCAGCCCAATATTCTGTAGGATCTGTCGGACGCGTACTGTGCATAGCCCTCAGTAAATCCGATAAAGTCGACCATCTTTGCTGCATTAGGAATATCCGCATTGTTGTAGACGCTTGTAAACTGGTAGAGATGTCCCGGGAAGCCCTCGTGTGCGAGTGTAGTGTACAACCCCACATCGTCTCCCTCAACAGCCGAACCGTTCACCTTGATGGAATTGTAATCGAGCTGATCAAGACGCGCCGTGAGGTAATAGGCAACCGTGCCCTCAACCTCCGTAGCCTTGCTCTGGTACTGTACGACAAAATCCTTCGTGTATGGCTCAGGGAACTCACTTGTACAGTTATCTGCAAGGTACTCGAGCATCTCCTCAGGGTCCGTCATTCCGGTGCTGAGGTTCTGCTCCTGCTCAAGCAGTGACGTGTCCGAATAGTAGAGCGTCGCATACTCCGTGAACAGGCTCTCAAGCTCTGAGTCTAAGAGCTTTATAACCTTCTCAGGTGCCATCTGCGTCGAGGTCTTGTCATGCACGATGGCGGTATATAAATCCGTTCCGCCGTCCATATAATAGAGACCCTTATCGTTGGTCTCGCCCTGCATAAGCTCGGAGAGCACTGAGATTACGTCCTCGTAGGCAGCATTGTAATACTCCTCAACATACTGCTCATTCGTCGCGATGTACTCATTTTTCTTCGCGTCGTCGATGTCAAGCTCAGCTATCTTCTCCTCAAAGGAAGCTATAAGAGGGTTGACCTCCTCGTCAAGATACTTGTTGCACATGTCTATATTGTCCTGTGCACAGAAGGAAGCCATGAACTTTCCTTCCTCAGCCTGCTTTCTCGTGAAATCGAGCACCTGGTCGACATATCTTCTCGTATCCTTCATCAGGTCAAGATACTCCTTAACGTCCTGCTCGTCATCAAAAACATACTCGATGAAGTTCGTAGGAAGATTTGCGATAAGTCCCGAATTGCTTCCGAACATATTCTGGAGCATGTAAAGACCATCGTACTCGTCCTGCTGCTCATAGTATGCCTTGAGAGTTCTAAGCGAGAGCTGCTGTCTCTCAGTAAGAAGCTCCGAGTTGAAGCCGTTCAGCTTCTCTATGGTCTTGTCGAGCTCCTTCTCGCCCTCCTCAATCTGTTCTATAGTGAAATCGCCGAGTGTGTAGTCCTTCACCTCAATGCCGTATTTCTCAGGATCGGCGAATTTATAGTGCACCGAAAGCACATCATCGCCAACCATATCCTTAAACAGCTCATCACAATACTCGTCGAACTGTCTCTGCTCCCTCTGTTCCTTTGTCTCGGCGTCACAGCCTAGAAGTGATACTGTCATGACTCCCGCAAGAACCACCACCAGCGCTCTTCTGAGAATGTTGCCCGGAACCGCTCTCTTGCTCATGGAAAATCCTCCCTATTAATTAAAGTATACTATATCATCAGCAGGTTTCTCTGCCGGCTGTATATCCGTCGCATAAAGAACAACGCCTTTTCCCTTATACTCCATCTGGTACTCGACATTTACCTTTGCGGTCAGCATGACAAAATCCCTGTCCTTGAATGCCTTTAGCTGCTCTGCCGTGGTCTTGTCGCACTTGCACTTATAGCCGATAAAACGGATATCATCGGCGCAGCAGGTCATTGCAAAACGTCCCGGAACAAAATTGTCCTTGAACAATGACTTAGGTCTGTACACAACCGCCTTCATCTTCATGGTCTTGCCCTTGTACTTGTCAGGGTTATCCATAGCGTCAACATACCATATACCGAAATCCTCGTCGGCAACCTCCACAACGTCCTTGCTTAAGTCAAACGGAAGTATCTCCTCAACCTCATTCGAGCTTCCGTCGGAGGACTCAAAGTACACCTGAGTCCTTCCGTTTACGACCTTAACGCTTCTTCTGTAGCCCGCGCGGTTGGTATCCTTGACGCATCTGTTGAAGATGACCATATCCGAAAGCTTGAATTTTTCCATCATAATGGACTTCATATCGTTGTTAGCCATGTGCATGTCAAACGTGGACGCATCTACCAGTGTGATAACCTGTGCCATCACAAAGAAGGTCGGAAGCTCATTCTCAAGGAAATTCTTCATGTTCCACATGCCGTTAAATTCTATGAATATACGAAGCGGCTTATGCTTATCGCAGAGCTTTTTTAAGTTGTCCTTGTTAAGCTCCGACTCATCCTCAATATACTCTATAGCAACATTGAGCGGTGTGAGCTGCTTCTCGTCATACTCCTCCATGCCCTCCTCACAGGCGATGAGAAGTGTCTTGTCTCCGTCGGCAAAATCCTCGCTCTTTAACGCGTCGTCGATAAACAGCGTCTTGCCGCTCTCCAAAAAACCATTAACCAAATATACAGGTACTTCCATTACATCTTTCCTTTCACGCCGGTTTTATGCAAGCTTGAAAAGCTTCTCAAGCTTCTCCTCATTTAAGTTCTGACCGATTACACAGATTCTTCCCGTGTAGTCAGCTCCTCCATCACGGATCTCGTACTCCTCAGGCACGGCATCAAAGTAAATCCACTTGCCGTCAGCACCGCTTACCATGCCCTTAGCTCTGAGAATTATACCGAACTCTGACTTCTCCGTGAGCTTGACAAGAATGTCCTCAATCTCCTCCTTGGTGTATACATGAGGAGTCTCCTTGCCCCAGCTTGTGAATATATCATCTGCATGATGGTGGTGATGGTGATGATGTCCACAGCCGCAGCTGCACTCCTCTCCGTCCTCGTGATGATGGTGATGCTCATGCTCATCGTCATCATCGTCGTGGTGATGATGTCCGCAGCCGCACTCCTCTCCGTCCTCGTGATGGTGGTGATGGTGCTCATGCTCATCTTCGTCGTCATCATCGTCATCGTCGTGGTGATGCTCTGCCGAATGTTCAAGTGCCTCCTTTAAGAGCTCGTCCATGAGTGACTTCTTCTCGAGTGCCGAGAGTATCTGCTCGCCGTTCAACTCATCCCAAGGTGTTGTGATGATTGCAGCGTCAGCATTCTTGTCACGAATAAGCGCAACGCTCGCCTCAAGCTTGGCAGCGTCCATGTTCTGTGTTCTTGAGAGAACTATCGTGCTCGCATGCTCAATCTGGTCATTGTAGAACTCACCGAAGTTCTTCATATACATCTTAGCCTTTGTCGCATCTGCTACTGTGAGGAAACAGTCAAGCTCAAGACCTGCCTCGTCCTTAACCTTCTCTACGGCAGCCACAACGTCGGAGAGCTTGCCTACACCTGAAGGCTCGATGATAATTCTGTCAGGAGCGTACTCCTTGGATACCTTAATAAGTGCCTTTCCGAAATCTCCTACAAGTGAGCAGCAGATACAGCCTGAATTCATCTCAGTAATCTGAATGCCTGCGTCCTTTAAAAAGCCTCCGTCGATACCAATTTCACCGAACTCGTTCTCTATTAACACTACCTTCTGTCCTGCATAAACCTGCTCTAAGAGCTTCTTGATGAAGGTTGTCTTACCAGCGCCTAAAAATCCTGAAATAATTGTTACCTTTGCCATTTTACTTACCTCCATAAAATGATAATAATTGTAATCTTTCGACAACTCGTTATTATAGCACCAGTCTCCGATAAATGCAAATATGAAATTCAGTTTCAAATTCGAAAATTTTTATTAATTGCAAAAACGACTTCCTTATTTGCAGAAAATATAGTATAATTAATAAATATAGTACATACCTTTCATGCAATGTACATTCGATTATTGTCAACTGTTAAAAGCCATACAAAATTTTACAATATATATTGGCTGTAAACAATTACAATTATTCAACTTTTTTCCTTGATTAAACATTTACATAATTATGGAGGATTATTATGGCTAACAAGAAGATTGTAGTTGCCCTCGGGCGCAATGCCTTCGGTGAGACTTTCCCGGAGCAGAAGGAGAATGTAGGCAAGGCAGCAAGAGCTATCGCGGACCTTGTTGAGATGAAGTACGATATCGTTATCACACACAGCAACGGTCCTCAGGTCGGCATGATACAGACAGCCATGACAGAGTTCGCACGTCTTGACCACCGCTACACGGTTGCACCTATGTCACTGTGCGGTGCGATGAGCCAGGGCTACATCGGCTACGATTTACAGAATGCCATCCGCACGGAGCTTTTAAACCGCGGAATATACAAGACTGTCTCCACAATCATCACGCAGGTTAAAGTCGACCCGTTTGACCCTGCATTCTCGAACCCTACCAAGGTAATCGGTCGATACATGACCAAGAAGGAGGCTGAGGCCGAGGAAGCAAAGGGCAATTATGTTGTCGAGGAACCCGAAGGCTACAGAAGAATAATCGCAGCCCCGAAGCCTATGGATATCTACGAGATAGATGCCGTGAACGCACTTCTCGATGCACACCAGATTGTCATCGCTGCGGGCGGCGGCGGTATTCCGGTACTTGAACAGCGCACCAAGCTCAAGGGAGCCAGCGCTATCATCGAGAAGGACTATGCGGCGGCGCGTCTTGCAGAATTGACGGAGGCTGACACGCTCCTTTTCCTCACCGTATACGACAAGCTCACGGTTAACGCCGGAACCCCTGATGAGCACTCCTTTGACAATGTGACCGTTGCAGATTTGAAACCGTATGCCACAACAGGTGACTTCGGACCAATAACCACTCTCCCTAAGGTAAACGCATCCATCGAGTTCGTCGAAGCCGGAACAGGACGAAAGGCAGTGATTGCCAACCTCGAGCACGCTAAAGATGCTCTGCTTGGTAAGTGCGGAACGACAATCACCAGATAAAATGTGTTGACTATCAACCACCGCATATGACATTAACACAAAATCCGGATTGCAGGATATCCGCTATTCCCGCAGCCCGGATTTTCATTTTATTTTTTCTGTTTATTTTTGCATTTATTTCTCTGTTTATTTTCCCTCAGGTATAAGTCCTTCGTAATAGGCATTCAAAAGAGCCTCCAGCTCCCTTATATTTTCCTTCAACTGCTTTCCGATGTCGGTGTCTGCGACAAGACGGCGCGCCGCCATGTTCTCGACCACCACAGTCTCGGAATGTATGTCGCTCTCCTTTAGTATGGCTGCCTCAACCGTCTCGAACGGTTCATGTGACACAAGTCTCAAGCCGTAGGAATTGTAGGTTAGCGTGTAGCCGGCAATCCCCGTCTTTGACTGGTATGCCTTCGAAAAGCCGCCGTCTATTATGAGCACACGTCCATGGCATCTTACAGGGCTCTCACCCTTCTTAATCTCAACAGGCATATGACCGTTTATTATATGTGCACATGCCGGGTCAAGGTGAAAATCCTCGCATATCTTGTCGACTATCTCGTCCTTATCTATGAGCTGGTAGTAGAAATCTTTCTTTTCGCTCTGCGCTTCCTTGTCCTTCAAAAAATACCTCTCGAAGGTCGCCATCTTCTCTTTCCCGTACACAGGCGAGTTCTCATTCGACCAGATAAACCACATTATATCCTGCCCGAAGGCTTTCTCCTCGTGATGCTCCGCATCGTCCTTCGCAAAATAGCCCTTGCGTGCCCAGTACTCTAAGATATCATACAGGCCCTTTCCCGAGAACTTCTTGCCGCCGATATTGACCTTTCGAAAGCTTCCGTCCTCGTTTAGCGGTATGCATCCATGGAAGAGCAGGTTCCCGTTGTAGACCTTATAGAGACTCCCCTTTGCAAAGAGAAATCGGACATGCTGCTGCAGCTTACCGCAGCTCATAAATGCCACATGCAGCCTGTCCATTATCGCCTTCTCCTCCTCGGAGAGTGCATAAGGATCCTCCGGATTTATTGTAGGGAAATTTGTGTCACTTAACACATATTTCTTGCGCCCGATAGTGACCGTGCCCTCCTCCAATTCCATCTTGTCCAAAAGCAGCCTCTTGTCCATAAGGAAATCAGGATGTTCCTTTATAATCTGACCCTCAAGCTTGAACTGTATAACCGCTATCGCCTTGTGCATGCGCTTATCAAGCTCAAGATCATTCTCGTTGTAGTCGTCCTTCGCATAGGTTATGTCAAAACAGTCGCACGGATCATTTTTATACACCTCCATCGCAAAGCGTGCAAGTGGAATGAGATTAATTCCGTAGCCCTCCTCGAGGACATTGAGATTGCCGTACTTTGCCGACAGTCTTATCACGTTGGCTATGCATGCCCTGTGTCCGCTCGCGGCTCCCATCCATACAATATCATGGTTTCCCCACTGTATGTCCACGGAGTGATAGTCAAGCAGTGTGTCCATTATAATATGCGCTCCCGGGCCCCTGTCGAAAATATCACCGACAATGTGTAGATGATCAATGACAAGACGCTGGATAAGCTGTGACAGGGCAATGATGAAAGCATCTGCCCTGCCTATCCTTATTATCGTGTTGATAATCGAATTGTAGTATGCCTCCTTGTCCGTAACCTCCGTCTTTTCGTGTATGAGCTCCTCTATTATATAGGCGAACTCCTTCGGCATGGCTTTTCTTACCTTAGAACTTGTGTACTTCGAGGTCACGCGGCGCAGTATCTTTATAAGCCTGTGAAGCGTAATCTTGTAAAAATCCTCCGGGTTGTCCTCCTCTGACAGTATCACATCGAGCTTCTGCTCCGGGTAATATATGAGTGTCGCAAGGCTCTTCTTGTCCTTGCTGCTGAGTGTATTTCCGAACTCCTCGTCAATCTTTCGCCTTACAGAGCCGGAGCCGTTCTTTAACACATGCCGGAACTGCTCGTACTCACCGTGGATATCCGTAAGAAAATGCTCTGTTCCCTTAGGAAGGTTCATAATCGCCTGAAGATTTATAATCTCCGTCGAAGCGGCAGCTATGGTAGGATAAGTCCTCGCCACACTCCGCAGATATCTCAAATCATATTCCATAATTATCCTCCCCGCCACCGCCTGACAGTGACTTAATTTATTGAAAATACATAGTCAAGTATGTTTATAAGTTCCTTGCCCGTATATCTTGAGTAGACCGCCTTTCGCGCCATGACCGGGTCATCGGTTATTATATTGTCGACGCCCATGTTCGCGAGCGCCTTCACAAGGGACGGCGAATTCACCGTCCACACATATATTTCCTTGCCGTTTCTGTGGACGGCGTCGACTAACGCCTTATTTACATATGTATAGTTAATGCTTATCACATCAACATAGCTGATGGAATAGTAAGCTCCGTACGCAGCAGACAGCACATAGCCCGTCTGAATATCATTGTTCAGCCTTTTGACGTCCGCGAGTACCGAATAGTCGGATGAGGTCACAACACATCTGTCCTCAAAATGGTTGCGCTCTATTATGTCGACAACCGCCTCAGTAAGCCCACTCTCCTTCTTGTTATACTTTATCTCAATGTTGAGCTTCACCAATGGTCCGATTTCACTTATGACCTCCTCGAGTGTCGGAACCGGCTCACCCTCATACTCACTCGAAAACCAGCTTCCTGCATCCAGCTCCCTAATCTTGTCATATGAGACCTGCCAGATGTTTTTGTTAAATCCCGTGGTTCTCTTTAAGCTTGAGTCGTGCATGACCACCACCACATTGTCGGAGGTCAGATGGACGTCGAGCTCCACATAGTCTGCGAGGTCATATAACGCCTGTTTGAAGGAAGCCATAGTATTCTCGGGTGCCGTCATTGAGCTGCCCCTATGTGCGCTTATATCCGGAACTTTTAAGAGCTCTACCCTGCCAAACGGATTTTTCGCAACACCCATAAATATGTACACGCAGATAAGAACACCTGACACAGCCGTAGCCCCTGCCGTGCATATTTTTCCCCAGCGTTTAACCTTAACAGGCTCATCTATAGCCCTCTGCGTATTCGCGGAAACCCTCCATATCCTTCCAAGTTCCTTCCTGTAGCGGAAGAACATGCTCGTTATCGCCATGTACGATGCCGGTGCAGATATCAGCACAAGAATTAGCGTTATCGTGTTCTTAAAGCCCTTGATTACAGTCAGATATATGGCAACTCCCGCTCTCGTGAAATTGAGAAGCCTGCTTCCCACAATGACTATCAACGAAATAATCAGAAACAGCACGCCGACCGCCGCCATCACCATGACATTCCAAAAGAGCATCAAAAATATCGTTCTCAGTGTTCTCCTCTTTAGCAGCGACGCGCTCCTTTTGTATGCATCATGGATATTTTCACTTCCGTAGATGAGATAATCAGGTGTGAATATCTCTCTTATCGCAAAAATAAACAGCACAAAACACACCAACAGCACAATCAGGTACATCATGTTTTTGCTGCCGAATGCCCTCGTGATAAACTCGGGCAGTGTGAGGTTCGTCATCACAAGACCGAGTATGATTATATTTGAAAAAGGAAACAGGAATATCTCGTAGAAAAGCATTGAAAAATTCTTTATCCTGAACTTTTCGCGGAAATTGCGCCCGCCCGCGCAGAAAACATTCAGCATATCGAGCTTTTTCCCTATAAGTCCCGCCTCTATTATGACAGACATACAGCATTTTTCAAAAAAGTTGTAGACCGCTATAAGGAGCACGAGCAGTATTATCATTAAAATTGTGAATGGATTGGTGAAATAGCGCAGTATATATCCGTTTGTGAGATATTTTATCCCGGCAGCCTTGAGGCTCAAATTAAATAACAGCAAAAAAAGCGGATAAAACACCGCAACCGCCACCATCTTATAGATAAGCTCAAATATCACCAGTGTCTTTCCGCATTTTTTCAACAAAGTAAAATTATCTTTTACAAGATTTTTCATCCGAACAGGCTCTTTTCAATCAGAAGTATGCTATGCCATTCTTTCCGTTTTTTTCTGTTCATTTTTATCTTTTATCGAGCAATAGAACTGCCTTGCAAAATCTATGCTGTAAGAGACAACGAGAACTATGGCAAGAGGTCTTACAACCATTGGATTAATGGCATGCACCATATATTTTATTCTAACATTAATCACCATAAACAGCAATACGCAAATCACGCCCCATGCGAGCGAGCTCTGCAGGCAGAGAATACCCTTGTAGTTAAAACGCTTATGGTCATAATTCCACCACAGCTCACCGAACAATCTTATCATAACCATGGCCACAATATATTCGAATATCGTTCCGCCTATGCAGCCTGCAAAGAAAAGTGCCACCGGATATTTCGCAAACGGAGCAAAGAGCGTGAATGCTCCCACGCATCCAAAGCCGTATATCACGCAGAACGGCAGCTTTGCAAAGCCCCTGTTCTCCCAGTAGCCGAGCTGTACCCTGATAACAACACATTCCATGCACCAGCCAAGAAAGCTGTAGATAAAAAACCAGACAATGCACTGGTATATGTTCATGTCACTGAAATTCCTGAATATAATCTCTCTCATACTTATTCTTCCCCTCTGTAAAAACCGAAAAAAATACACTCCCGATTTCCAAAAAAAATACTTGTGGCATACCGCCACAAGTATTTTATCGCATCTTCTTAAAAAATACAACTAATTTGTTAAAAAAGACTTCCAATTATTAAAAAATTATAAATTCCAGTCGATAAGCCTGTTCACTATGAGCTCAACCTTGCTCTCGTCGACAGGTCTCGGATTGGTTGCCGTACATGGATCTGCCACAGCCGCTCTCATTATATCAGCCTTGACAGCTCTGTAGTCCGCCTCGTTCACGCCTGCCGCACTGAGGGTTCTAGGCACCTTCATCATGTCGAGCATGTATGAAAGCTCATTTATCAGTGCAAGGACACCGGTTCTCACATTGTTGCATGGGAGCCCTATTCTCTTTGCGACCTTGGCATAGCGCACAGCCGCCTCTGAGTCCGCCTCACCGAAATGTCCCTCAAGGTCAGCGTTGAACTCGATGACATACGGAAGA
>CAMEEX010000095.1 GCA_945915235.1 uncultured Clostridia bacterium
CGGCTCACGTTGAGATGATGGGTCTTATCGGAATGGGTAACAACCCTATGGTTGGAGCTACTGTGGCTGTAGCTGTAGCCATTCAGGAAGCTGCTGAGAATGGTAAGTTCTAATTTTTCGGAATTTTGAATAAATCATAATATATGTGGACAAGCCTGAAAAGCAGGTTTTGTCCACATATTGTCCACAGAATTTTAAGCTGTGGACAAAATAAAAAGCAGATGCGCTTGTGCATCTGCTTTTTGTGTTACTAGAGTTTATCTGATTTCATACATTCTTAATCTCAAAATTTATCAATTAAGCATTTCCGCAATTTCTGAAAAATTGATAAGTAAATCATCATAAATGTTTACCTTGATTACAGCATCAAAAGAATATTGAATATTAAGAAGATTGTCTTCAAAGTAATTTACGGTGACTATCTGTCTTCGTGGGTCCACAATCCAGTATTCACGCACTCCGGCATTCTTATAATAATAAAGCTTGCGAATGTAATCATCTGCCGGATTGCCGGGTGAAACGATTTCAATGATGAAATCAAGGGCACCGTTACACCTCTTTCCGTCCAACTTGTTCTTATCACAGATGACCATGATGTCAGGCTGAACGATTGTAAGAGGGCAGTCATTGAGCTTCACATCAAATGGTGCATTAAATACACGGCATGAGCCTTTTTTTGTTTAACATACGAATTGATAAGCGTTGACAATTCTATTGAGATTGTCTGGTGCGTCTGTGATGGACTTACCATGTCATAGATAATACCCTCAAAAACCTCGACTCTTTTATCCGCCGGAAGAGCTTCGTATTTCTCTAAAGTCATTAAATTAACCTGTGGTTGCACTGCCAGCATGAGCTCACTTCCTTTCACTCTTATGATAATTTTTAAAGGTAAGCTCTAAAGCTTTTATTAATTTTTTTATTCAAGGTTACAGCTCTTCCTCACATTCGTTTTTTAATTCAATAGCAAGAAGCACAATTATCGCAATATTTAGAATAATTCTAATAATATCGAGTATTAATGTCCTTTTTTTCATCTGTGTCGCCTCCTTCCAATTTTATAATAACATTAGGCGTTTGAGGAAGCTTCCTCATGAGGAAACTTCCTCATGATATAGTGGAGTTGTCCAGAAACCAATTACCGCCTGATAATATGTATTAAACTTCTAAGCGGTAGTCATTGAGCAAAGCTCATGTTACCTGGCGGTTTTACGCTGCATTTTGCAGTTCCACGGGCAATCCCAAGCTCCACAAAAGCTATTATTTTGAAGTTGTCGACGGATTTACGCTTACTATCTTTCTACGTTTCACAATTACTTATTATAATAACAGCCTTAAATTCTAAAATCAACCAAATAAGTTGGCAAAGGAACCCAAAGGTTGTCCACATAATTTACAGTCTGCTTTGACATTTTCTAAGCTTTTCTCTTGAATTTGCAGTTAGGATATCCGGTACACCCATAGAATTTGCCATAAGGTCCATTTATCAGCCGCAGAGGTTTTTGGCAGTACGGACAAATATCTCCCGTTGTGTATCCCTTTACACGCTCGATGTGCTGTTGCTTTTCTGCTTCCGTCTTTTGCGTAAGTGGCAGGAGCTTTGCGTATAATTCGTCTATTTCCTGACGGGTAAATATAGTGGGTCTGTGGTTTAATTCGCTTTTCATTACCCACAGTAAAGTGTAGCGGTTTATGATACACATATTGGAGGTTGGGGCTATATTGGGACAGCTTATTAATGAGACCTTCATTTTGCTTTACGGGATTGTATAATCAGCTCCATTATGATAAAATTTCTTCCTGTAAATGTTATGCAGAGACAAAAAGGGGGAGTATCATGACACAAGCACTGTACGGCATTATGAGAGTAATAGCCAAGATACATAACTATATACTGCATCTGAATGACAAGTTCGAGTATAATTTTTCGGATAAAGATTTGCACTTTCTGGTGATAGGGCTGCTCGGCATGGCGATGATTTTTGTCGTGTATCCGGTCTTTAAGTGGCTTGCATCAAAAAAACACATCATGGTGATTGCGTGGATTTATGTGTTCACGCTCATACTTGTAATCACGTTTGCGATTGAGATAGGGCAGAAAATAAGCAACACGGGAAGTATGGAATTTGCTGATATTGTTTTTGGTGTCATGGGATTTATCGCGTTGTTCGCCGTGTTTGCAGTGGTGCGCGGAATATATCATGCGGTCAGATGGTTTATGACGCACAGATTTGTGGAGAAGGAGGATGTGGGGCAGGAGAGTGCGGCGGAAGAAAAAGCGGAAGATAAAAAAGCAGCTAGAGAAAAAATGATGAAAGATAAGACGGCAGAGAAAGAAGCTGCAGATGACATGCAGATTATAGCGAATTTGTCAAATGGGAAAGAGAATTATTCAGCGGATACCGATGACAGATAAATAATATAAGACTAGATAAATAAAAGAATAAATAAACCCCGCAGCCTATGAGACACATATTCATCTCATACCCTGCGGGGTTAATAATTACTGCAAAAGAGCGGTATAAAACAGGCGGTTAATCGATTTAATTAATGCGCTCCGATACCATCAGACTCATCATACTTCTTCTTGAGGTTTGAGAGTTCATCGTCAGTATGGAGTATCTCAACCTCACCGAGGGTGTACTTGTGTCCGTTCGCCTCGAGGAAACGGTATGCCATCATAAAGGAGATGTCATCGAAGTTCGTCATGTAGGTGTTGTTTATACGGCTGATGTCCCATGCCGGGGTATTGTATGCGGTCAGGTCTATCGAGCGGAATATCTGGTCGAAGGAGTCGATGCAGATACGCTTCTGCTGAGCCATGTCTGAGGAAACCGTCTGGACATCAAATACCTTCAGGTAGACACGCAGCCAGCCGCCGATGGGAGCCTTGTACCACTGATGGATCGTCTGGTATTCCTTCTGCATCGACAGAATGAGGTATTCCCAGTCGGTCGAGACGTAGGAGGCATCGACGATGGTCTGTATCTGTGAAGGTGTGAGTGTGAGGTTGTACTTGTCGTTGAACTTCTCGACGATCTTGATTCGCTTGGGCACTGCATTTGGAAGCTGCTCCGACTTAGGGATTGTGCTGTTTCTGACCTGCTTTGCCTCTTTTTTTCTTGCATTTTCATCAGACCCCGAGATTGCCTTTGCTATCTTGTAGAAAATATAGCATGGAATAAAGAGAGCACCCAGGGCAAAGGAGAGCCCGAGCAGCCCCTCGGAGGCATTTGAAAAGAACAGCGCTATAAGGATAAAGATTATGAGTCCCTTCTTTTTCTTGAGCTTGTCAAATATCTTAGGATTGTTTCTGGCGTATGCGAAGTACCAGATTATAAAAAATATAATTATTCCCATTATTGTTCTCCCCCTGTATTGCTGTTGTACTCTGATTTCACGCGCATTGCCATGTTGGCAAGTGAAGCGTCATAGTAAGGTCCAACAAAAAATATATATGCCACACCACCTGTAAGCGTGGAAAGCATGAGCCATCCGATAAATGAAAGGTTCAATATAAAAAGATTGAGTTTATTGCCATCCATCATCTTTTTGCTGAGACGGAATACCTCGCGCCTGTCGATGTCGGGATTTTCTGCGAGAAGGTACGGAACCATGAAGGTCTCGTAATTTTTGATGACACCGGGCACAATTAACAGCAATGACCACAAAAATACCTTCAGGCGGCGCAGAAACTGGATAAGCACCACATTGAGATAATTGCCGTTAAAGCCTGTCAGGAGCGTCTTGTACTTGGGTTCGGTGTAGTGCGCGTCCATGTAGAAACGGCATCCGCCGACTTCGAATGGATAGACTATAAGAAAATTGTACGTAAGTTTTATTAGGTACGATATGACGGTTGCAAGCGCAAAGCGTCTGAGCATGGCTGAATATGCGTCATAGCCGATTGCGCTTACCATGGAGGCAATGCTGCTGTATATTGACTGATATAGTTCATCAGCGGATGATGAATTGATAAGCGACTGGTAAAATACGCTTATGTCGAAGGCATTGTCAACCTGCATGGTTCCATCTAATATATAGTTAAAAATAAGAATAATACCCGTGCCGGTTGCAAAGCTTGCGAGTACACATCGGAAAAAATAAGAGCCAAGAATTCTTCGTGCGGCTTTTTTTATGCTGGAAATAGAATGATTGTACATGAAAATCTCCCCTAACAGTATTGATAAAACAAGTAAAAATTAAAAAAGTGAACACCATTTGACATTATATTCTAATATAAGAATAAATTCAAGTTATTGCTAAAGAAATATCAAATGAAGATTGACAGCAAGTTTCGATTATGATAATATAATAAAATCCTAAATGATACGGGAATTATTTTGTTTTAGACAGAAAAACGGAGGAAGATATGGCTAATAACGCAAATGAGACCGCCGGGCAGAATGTTCAGGCATCCAAGAAGAACAACAAGAAACAGGTGGAGAATATACAGCTTGAGACTAGGAGACAGCTTATCGAGCAGCTTATCCGTTATCGCAAGGCTAAGAAGATAACACAGGCAGACATCTCTGACAGCACGGGAATACAGAGACCGAATATAAGCCGTCTTGAGAGCGGGAAGTATAATCCTACACTTGATATGATTGTTCGTGTGGCAGACAGCATGGGGCTTGAGGTTGAGGTCACACTTAAAGAAAAGAATAATTAAATTACAAGAATACATATATACATATTTATATAAAATGTAAATGTATATGAAATATGCATGCATATATGTATATTTTATATATCTATATATTTGAATGCGAATGGAATCGAGGAAGCTTAAAATGAACAGAGTTTTAGTTACCGGTGGTGCAGGTTTTCTGGGCTCACACCTCTGCGAGAGACTTTTAAATGAGGGGAACGAGGTAATCTGCGTCGACAATCTGTTTACGGGAAGCAAGGACAATATAAGGCATCTTATGGACAATCCTTACTTCGAATTTATGAGACATGATATTACACAGCCGCTGTATGTAGAGGTTGACCGGATATATAATCTTGCATGTCCGGCGAGTCCTCCGCACTATCAGTACGACCCTATCAAGACTGCCAAGACGAGCGTGTATGGGGCGATGAATCTGTTAGGCCTTGCGAAGAGGACACATGCACGGATACTTCAGGCGAGCACAAGTGAGGTATACGGTGATCCACAGATACATCCGCAGCCTGAGAGCTATAGAGGGAATGTCAATCCTATCGGAATACGTTCCTGCTATGACGAGGGAAAGAGAATGGCGGAGACCTTATTTTTCGACTACCACAGACAGCATGGGGTGGATATTAAGGTTATCCGCATTTTTAATACCTATGGTCCGAGAATGAATGCCGGGGATGGAAGAGTTGTATCGAATTTTATTGTTCAGGCGTTAAAAGGCGAGGATATAACAATATACGGTGACGGAAATCAGACGAGAAGCTTCTGCTATGTCGATGACCTGATTGACGGAATGGTCAGGATGATGAATTCGAGGGACGGCTTTACCGGTCCGGTCAATCTTGGAAATCCGGGAGAATTTACCATGAAGCAGCTTGCACAGATGGTCATTGAGCTCACAGGAAGCTCTTCTAAGCTTGTATATATGCCGCTTCCGTCAGACGACCCCACGCAGAGAAAACCGGTGATAGATCTTGCGAAAGAGGAACTGTCATGGCATCCGACTATCAAGCTGGAGGAAGGTCTTAGAAGGACGATAGAGTACTTTAAGACAGTGATATAATTGATGAAACAGGAAAGAAGAATATTAAGAAATATAATTTATGCTTTTGCGGCGCAGGGAATATCGCTGTTACTGAGTATACTCACCTCGCTTATTCTGCCTAAGTTTTTTGACAAGGTGAATTATGGCTACTGGTCACTTTTCCTTTTCTATACGGGCTACACGGGATTTTTCCATTTCGGACTCAACGATGGCGTGTATTTAAAGATAGGCGGAATAGAGTACGAGGACATGGACAAGAAGCTGCTCGGCGGGCAGTTCTGGTTCGGAGCACTTTTCCAGTCTGTCATAGCGGTCGGAATTACGCTGTGGGCGGTGTTCACACAGGACGGAATTGACACGGAGTTCGTTTTCATAATGACAGCCGTATACATGCTCCTATACAATCTTACCCTGTATCTTGGCTGTGTGTTCCAGGCAGCCAATGAGACGAGACTGTATTCCATGTCGGTGATGATCGACAAGATTGTGTTCATGGTGTCGATACTGGCATTGTTTGTGTTAAAGAGCAGCGATTACAAGACCTATGTGTGGCTTTATATGCTCGCTAAGCTCTGCGCGATGATATACTGCGTGTACAAGGGCAGGGCGGTAGTGTTTGCGGGCAGGACGGCGTTTAAGACCGTGGCTGTGGAGGCGCTTGACAGCATCAAGATTGGAATTAATCTTACCATAGCCAACATTGCGAGCAATCTCATACTCGGCGGTGGAAGATTTATAATAGACAGATATTGGGGGATTGAGGATTTTGGCGAGGTATCGTTCTCGCTGACACTCACCAATTTTTTCCTTCTGTTTGTGTCGCAGATTTCCATGGTGCTGTTTCCGGCGCTCAGGCAGATTGACGAGAAGAGACAGAAGGATTTGTTTGCAATGTCCAAGCATGTACTGAACGTGGTGCTTCCGGTTGTATTTCTGGTGTATATACCCGCTAAGGAAATCTTAAAGCTGTGGCTTCCACAGTATAGGGTGAGCCTTGCGTATATGGCTATTCTGCTGCCTATGTGTATTTTTGACGGAAAGATGAACCTTGTGTGTGCTACCTATTTTAAGGTGCTCAGAAAAGAGAAGTTTCTGCTGTTCGTCAATCTGTTTTCGATGGCACTCAGCATAGCGCTCAGCATTGTCGGGGCGTACTGCCTGCACAGCATAAATTCCATCATACTTTTTATGGTGTGTTCGATAGGTGTCAGGTATTTTATATCGCAGTTTTATCTTGAGAGACTGCTCGGGGATAAGGACGGGCAGTTTGAGGCGGTTATGGATATGGTGTCGGAGCTTGTAATAGTAGCCGGCAGTGCGTATATGTGCTGGAGACTGTCATCGCCGGTCGCCTTTGTTGGGGTGGCTTTCGTATATATAGTTTATCTTTTGTTCAACAGAAAGAGTGTGGGATATCTTTGCCGGATGGTAAGGGCAAAGCTGAAAAAAAAGTAGCGTATTTGGGAGGTGCACTAATGGGAATTAGCAAAGAGGTATTTGGACAGAACAGTAAAGGGGAGACAGTGTATTCCTTCACTGTCACCAACGGAAACGGTACTAAGATGAAGGTTATAGAGCTAGGAGCAGCGCTCCAGTCGCTCGAGGTTGCTGACAGGGAGGGGAAGTTTTCCGATGTCGTGCTCGGCTATGACAATGTCGGACAGTATGAGACGGGCAACAGTGAGAATTTCGGTGTTGTCATCGGACGTATAGCCAACCGCACGAAGGACGCGCGCTTTACGTTAAACGGAAAGGAGTACACCCTCGCAAAGAACGACGGAGAGAACAATCTGCACAGCGGTCCCGACAGCTACAGCAGGAGAAGATGGGAAGGAGAGATTGCAGACAATGAGAGAGGACAGGCAGTCTGCTTCTCACTTGTGAGCCCGGACGGGGATCAGGGAATGCCGGGAGAGCTTCATGTATCCGTCACATACATACTCACCGAGGACGACAGCGTTATACTTGAGTATGAGGGCGTTTCGGATGCGGACACGGTTGTCAATCTCACGAACCACTCATATTTTAACCTTGCCGGACACTCCTCGGGCACGGTGTATGAGCAGAAGATGTGGCTTGCGGCAGATGAATTTACACCGTCAGACGCAGGACTTATCCCGACAGGCGAGTACAGAAGCGTGAAAGGAACACCTATGGACTTTACGGAGCCTAAGGCTATCGGTGCCGATATCAATGCCGACTATGAACCGCTTGTGCTTGCCGGCGGCTATGACCATAATTTCGTACTGAAAAATAATGGCGAGGTTGAGCTTGCGGGAAGCCTCTATGACGAAAAAAGCGGAAGATACATGGAGGTATTTACACAGATGCCGGGCATGCAGATATATACGGGCAACTTTCTTGACGGCAGCTCCAGAGGCAAGGGGGACTGCTATTATGAGAAGCGTGACGGCGTATGCTTCGAGACACAGTTTTTCCCTGATGCGGTGAACAACAAGGCGTTTAAGTCGTCGGTTGTCAAGGCGGGAGTGCCTTTTAAATATATCACCGTATATAAGTTTTCAACAAAATAATAAAGGCTTTTGCCGGAATTTGAGGAAACAGACAGAACATGAAGCTTGATAATATCAACAGGGCGGAGGCGTTTCGCTATCTTGGGTACGGTTCGTCGGCTCCTGACGGGCAGACAATGGAGATTGCCGGGGATTGCGAGAAGAAGCTTCTTTCGGTAATAGATGCGAAATATACATACAAATATTTCAAAATAGATTGGGCTGACAGCACAGCCGGGGAGACGGTTCTTGACGGGACGACCTTCAGGCTGTACGGCAATTCGATAGCCGGACATCTGGAGGGCTGTGACGGGGCAGTACTCCTTGCGGTGACGCTCTCGGAGGGCGTCGACAGGCTGATAAGGCAGCTCTCGGTGAAGAGCATGTCGGCGGCACTTATCGCCGACAGCATGGCTTCCGCTGCCGTCGAGCAGGTGTGCGATATTGTCGAGCGTGAGATTTTAAAACAATTTGAGGGAAAGTATTCCACCTGGCGTTTCAGCCCGGGATATGGGGACTTTCCGCTTGAGTCGCAGAGAGAGTTTTTGGACGTGCTCTCGGCTCAGAAGAGAATAGGCGTTAATATTACAGGGGGTGGGCTTATGACCCCCTGTAAGTCGGTTACGGCTGTCATTGGAATATCGGACAGCAGAATAGAGAAAAAGAGAAGCGGGTGCAGCGTGTGCAACATGAAGGACATCTGCACATTCCGAAAGAAGGGTGAACACTGTGGAGCTTAGGACATTACTTGAAAAGAAAAATAAGTCGGATAAGAAATATATACTGTTAGACGGAGCCATGGGAACGATGCTTCAGGCATCGGGACTCAAGCTCGGTCAGATACCGGAGGTGCTGTCATTTACCAATGAGGAGCTACTTGTCGGGATTCACAGACAGTATGTGCAGAGCGGTTCTGACATAATATACACGAATACATTCGGCGGAAACCGCTATAAGCTTGCGGGCTGCGGCTACACCGTCGAGCAGGTTGTAAAGAAGGGTATTGAAAATGCGAGAAAGGCGTGCGAGGGCACGGACTGCATAGTGGCACTCGACATAGGACCTATAGGCAGACTTGTGGAGCCTACGGGCGATCTGAAGTTTGAGGAGGCTTATGACATTTATAAGGAGCAGGTCATAGCAGGAAGGGACGCAGATGTCATAGTGTTTGAGACCATGACGGACCTGCTCGAGCTCAAGGCGGCAGTTCTCGCGGCCAAGGAGAACACGAATCTGCCTATTATATGTACGATGACCTTTGAACAGAACATGAGAACCTTCACGGGCTGTCAGGTATCGGCGATGGCTCTTACCATGGAGGGGCTTGGCGTCGATGCGCTCGGAGTGAACTGCTCACTCGGACCTGACGAGCTCTATCCGGTTGTCGAGGAGCTTGGAAAGTTCACAAGACTTCCGCTTGTCGTGAAGCCTAATGCGGGACTTCCCGACCCTGTGACCAATGAGTACAACGTAACTCCGCAGGAATTTGCCTCAAAGATGGCAAAGATGGCGCAGATAGGTGCAACCATCATGGGCGGCTGCTGCGGAACCAGTCCTGAGTATATCGCAGAGTTAAAGAAGGCTCTCGACGGGGCAGAATTTATCGAGAGGGAATGTTGTATCCCTTCGGCGGTATGTACGGCGAGCAGCACTGTTGTGATAAACCAGCCTAGAATTATCGGTGAGAGAATAAATCCTACGGGCAAGAAACTTTTTAAGCAGGCACTTAAGGATCACAATCTCGATTATATTATGAATCAGGCGCTTGAGCAGATAGACGGCGGAGCGGAGATACTCGATGTGAATGTCGGACTTCCCGAGATAAATGAGCGCGATATGATGGTCGATGCGATAAGAGCCATTCAGTCGGTGTGCGATGTGCCGCTTCAGATTGACAGCACGATACCGGAGGTTCTTGAGGCAGGACTCCGTGTATACAGCGGTAAGCCTATCGTCAACTCGGTGAACGGCGAGGAGAACTCCCTGAACAATGTGCTCCCGCTCGTAAAAAAATACGGCGCCTGCGTGGTCGGACTCACGCTTGACGAGAACGGAATACCTAAGACTGCGCCTGAGCGCGTGGCTATAGCCAAGAAGATTCTTGACAGGGCGCTCTCACTCGGAATACCGAAGGAGAATGTGTTTATCGACTGCCTCACGCTCACTGCATCGGCTGAGCAGGACGGAGTCATGGAAACACTCAATGCGCTGCATACGGTTAGATACGAGTTAGGGCTTAACACGGTGCTGGGCGTGTCGAACATTTCCTTCGGACTTCCTTACAGGGAGCTCGTGAACCAGAACTTCCTCGCGATGGCGCTGACTTATGGGCTTACGCTGCCTATCATCAACCCTAACGTGGTGTCCATGACTGGTGCGGTGCGCGCCTACAGACTCCTTACGGGAATAGACCGCAATTCTATGGAATATATTCAGACGTATAACGGATATACGCCTGTTAAGTCGGGCAAAGCTGAGGCACCAAAGAGTGTGCCTGCTGCGGGGGAGAGCGGCTTCGAGAAGGGAACTTTAGCCTACGCTGTTGAGAACGGCTTGAAGAACGATGGCGCGAGGATAACGGCAGAGATGCTTGAGCACATGGAGGCTCTCGACATAATCAACGGAACGCTCATACCGGCGCTTGACCGCATCGGAAAGAACTTTGAGAAGGGCAAGGTGTTCCTTCCGCAGCTCATTCTTGCGGCTGAGGTCACACAGGCATCGTTTGAGGTAATCAAGAAGAAGCTTGCCGCGGACAACAAGACGCCTGTCAGCAAGGGAAAGATAGTCATGGCGACCGTCAAGGGTGATGTACACGATATAGGAAAGAACATTGTGAAGGTTATTCTCGAGAACTACGGCTACACTGTAATTGACCTCGGAAAGGATGTCGATTACATGACGGTTGTCAACGCGGCGATAGAGCACAAGGCGAAGCTTGTCGGTCTGTCAGCACTTATGACGACCACACTTGTCAGCATGGAAAAGACCATTCAGCTTTTAAGGGAGAACAAGGTTGACTGTAAGGTTGTCGTGGGAGGTGCCGTTCTGACACCTGAGTATGCAAAGCAGATTGGCGCAGATTACTATGCCAAGGACGCGATGGATACGGTTGCTGCTGCCAGAGAAGTATTTGGTGAATAGAATCAT
>CAMEEX010000096.1 GCA_945915235.1 uncultured Clostridia bacterium
GAATAAAAAGGGAACAAGTGTAAGATTTGGAACATATGCATATGGACCTGAGTATTGTGGTGACATAACAGAATGTATGCCTATATATGAAAAAGAGGAACAGTATTTGAGAAAAATTATAGAATATTGTCAGGATATTGGACAGCCGTTGGTTCTTATAAGTACACCTGTACTCACTCGACGAAATAACCAGCCTTATTACAATACGGTTAAAAATATTGCCGACGAATATAAAGTTGAATACTATAATTTTAATTTAATGGATGAGGAGACAGGATTTAATGGAACACATTATTGGCAGGATGCAAATCATCTGAATACAGAGGGAGCTCGGACTATTACATCATGGCTTGCCCGCAAATTAAAGGAAGAGTATGATTTAGTCGACCATAGAGGCGATAAGAATTATGAAAGCTGGCAGATTAATTCGGACATGCTTAATAGTGAATATAATGCCATGTCTGCTCAATAATAAGAAACAAAAGTACTGTATATGAATATAATAATAGAACTCTATTAGTGAGACGGTGTTATTTTATATGGGCATGGGTAAGGAGTATGAGCGAAAAATGAGGTGCTTCGCATATAAACACAAGAAGCTCAATAAGCATCTATGTCAGTTGAAAAAGTCGCTTGACGAACTGGCGGAGGCTTTGGGGTGTGGAAAAAAGAAGTGCAAAAAGTGAATAAACCGGACTACAGCATATATATTCGGCTGTGGTCCGGTTTTTACTTTTACTTTAAGAACATTCGTATCATCTTATCCATAAATGAGCTGTACGGCTGGTAGCGCATTGGCAGGTCAAGCCAGGTCTTTTTGTCGACGATGCTCTTCTTGTGGGTGAAGGTGTCAAAGCCGTCGCGTCCGTGGTAGGAGCCCATGCCGCTGCCGCCGACACCGCCAAAGCCCATGTTGGAGGTGGCGAGGTGAATTATGGTGTCGTTTACACAGCCGCCGCCGAAGCTGATACGCGAGGTGATCTTCCTGACAAAGCTTCTGCTGTTGGAGAAAACATAGAGCGCGAGCGGGTGGTCATGGCTGTTTATCTGACTGATTATCGTCTCATCGTCATCGTATGGGAGGACGGGCAGCAGCGGTCCGAAAATTTCCTCCTGCATAACCGCGTCGTCGTAGGTTACGTCGCGCATGATGACGGGCTCTATTCGGAGCGCGGTCTCGTCACAGGCACCTCCGAGAACGAGTTTCTTCTTATCTATAAGTCCGAGTATACGGTTAAAATGCTTCTCGTTGATAATTTTGCCGTATTCAGGATTGTCGAGAGGGCGTTCGCCGAATTGTCTTATGGTTTCCTTCTTTAAATAATCGATAAATTGTTCGTAGACGCTGCGGTGGCACAGAACATAGTCGGGGGCAACGCAGGTCTGACCGCAGTTTAGATATTTTCCAAACACAATTCGTCTTGCGGCGAGTTTCAGGTTGGCGTCGGGAGCCACTATGCACGGACTCTTTCCGCCGAGCTCAAGTGTGACAGGGGTGAGATGCTCTGCGGCGTGGCGCATGACTTCCCTGCCGACAGCTTTGCTTCCGGTAAAGAAAATGTAGTCAAAATCAGCGTCGAGCAGGCAGGTGTTCTCTGCGCGTCCGCCAGTGACAACTGCGACATACTCTGGTTTAAAGCACTCGGAAATTATATTTTTGATGATTTCGCTTGTCGCCGGTGAGTAGGCGCTCGGCTTTACGATGGCTGTATTTCCTGCCGCGAGGGCGTCAACGAGCGGCTCCATCGTCAGCAGAAAAGGATAATTCCATGGGCTCATTACGAGCACATTTCCGTATGGGGACGGTTTTACATAGCTTCTTGAGGCAAACTGTGCGAGAGGGGTTGCTACGGTGCGCTCGCGCATGAAGCGTTTTACATGGGAGAGCATGTAGCTTATTTCGCTGAGTGTGAGACCCACCTCACACATATAGCTTTCCTGTGAGCCCTTTCCGAGGTCGGTTTTGAGTGCTGCCATGATGTCGGCTTCGTGGGCTTTGATGCTGTTTTTCAGCTTTTTTAAGGCATTTATTCGGTATTCTGAGCTGAGTGTGACTCCGCCTGCAAAGAAGCTTCGCTGGGAATTTAGTAAATCCTGTATCTCTGAATTGGTCATATCGGGTCTCCTTTTTTATTTACCTATTGCTATTGTCAGCCATAACTGCGTGATAGAAATGCTCGAGCTCCTTAGCGTTCATCAGCACCGGAACAGGGTACAGCGGATTGCCCTCGGCGTCTGCGTGCCGTGCAAGCTCGGGAATGTCCTCGGCTCTGATGCCTGAGAGGGTGCGTCCGAGTGAAAATTCGTCGAGCATGTTCTCTATGGCACTTATGAATTTTTCTGCGGCAGATGCATCTGTTTCTGTCGTGTCGGATAGACCTGCGGCGTTAGCAAGCTCGTGAAGCTTCCTATATATAGTGCTTCCGTAGTCGCGCAGAACGATAGGCAGCAGCACGGCATTCGCAAGACCGTGTGGAATATTGTAGCGCCCGCCGAGCGAGTGAGCCACGGCATGTACATAGCCGACATAGGATACGGTAAACGCGACACCGGCGTAGTAGGAGGCGTGAAGCATATTTTTTCTTGCAGTTATATTATTGCCATCGTGGTAGGCATTTTGCAGATTGCCGAAGATAAGCTCGACCGCCTTAAGCGCAGCCTTGCGGGTCTTTTTGGTCGTGGAGCGCCCGATGTAAGCCTCGACAGCGTGTGTGAGCGCGTCAAGACCTGTTGAGGCAGTTATAAACGGTGGCAGTGAACGGGTCACTTCCGGGTCGAGAACGGCATACTTCGGTATAAGCGGAAAATCATTGATAGGGTACTTTACACGGGTTTTTGCGTCGGTGATTACCGCTGCAAGGGTCGTCTCGCTTCCGGTTCCGGCTGTTGTCGGCACGGCAAAGAGTGGCGGAAGCGGGCGCAGAACCTTCAGTATGCCCTTCATTTTCATAAGAGGAGTGTGAGGGCGCGCTATGCAGGCGCCTACAGCCTTGGCGCAGTCCATGGACGAGCCGCCGCCAAAGCCGATTAATGCCTGACAGTTATTTTCCTTATATAGATTCAACGCCTCGTTGACGTTGTCGGTGGTTGGGTTGGCGACGGTGCCATCGTACACGGCGCAGGAAATATTATTATCTGATAACAGCTCCTCAAGATGCTTTGTGAGCCCGAGCCCTCTTATGCCCGCGTCGGTCACGAGAAGGACGGAGGTGAGATGCAGTTCGTTAAGCTTGTCCACAAGCTCGTCCATACCGTGCAGCAGCTCGGGTGAGCGGTACGGCAGAAGGGGAATGGCTATTTTAAAAACGCTCTGGAAGGTACGGCAGTACATTTTTTTTATTGGGTTCATGTGTGGAAACCTCTCTTTTTATTTATTTTGTATATTGCGGTGGTGTTGAGGCCAAATAGGCTTATTATGTATTTGACCCACTAATCTATATAGACATTTTCGAAATGCAGCTTGTTGCTATTCTGACTTGTGTAATTTTTCTTTATTACCGCCGGAAGGTTATATTATTGCGCTGCGGCGGTAAAAAATGTTGTGTTTTTCGGTGTTTTAATTGTGCGTTACCGCCTAGATGGCTTTGTTATTTTTATAAGCGGTATAAATTTTGTATATTCAGCTCTTGAAGTCCTGATTTTACCGCCTGAAACAAGAGCTATTAATTATGAGCGGTAACTTATAGAAAATTTTGCTTTATTTAACGCATATATTACCGCTTTGTCCGCGATATCAAGCGTTTAGGCGGTAAAATGTCTAGTGAATTGCCGATTATAAGTTCTTTGTGACATCTTACGGTTATTTTTGGCGAAGTCAGTCTGCGGCTTAAAGCTACTTATACTTATCTGATGATTAGGGTGTCAAAACATACGCTGTAGATTTAATTGTGTATAACACGTTATGCACTCATAGATTAAATTTGTATGTTTTGACACCCTAATCGTCTTAGGTAAATGCTATGAGCAGGAATACTCCTCCAGATTTTTGGCAATGAGCAGCAGTGAGTGGTAAAACTCTCCGCGCTGTCTGTCGGTGAGTCCTGCGCCGCCGATTTCAACGGCGTTCTTGATTGCATTTTCTATATGTTCCGCGGCTTCGTTGCCGGATTCGGTGAGCACAAGTGGGATACGGTATTTTCTGCCGCCCGACTCAGCCTCGCGCACAAAGCCCTTGCCTTGGAGCTCCTTGAGGGCGCGGCTTATGGCAGCTTTGTCGACCTCACAGTTCTCGCATAGCTGCGAGGGTGTGAGTCCTGAGGCGTGTTTTTTTAGCTGAAACAAGACCATGACGTGGTTAGCTTTCAGACCGTAGGCGTTGACCTCGGTGGACTTGATGCGCTGCACGCTCTTGTTAATCTGAGAGATGGCGGTGGTAAATTGTTCAAAACGGTTAAACATGGGAGGAACCTCCGGAATTTATTTTGTGAGTGTATAATCAAATGGTGTTGAGGTCAAATAGGCTTATTTATGTTCCTGATGTATAACGAAATATATTTATGTATACCGACTCCGATTGTACGAAGCAAGATGTTCTAAGGACTCTGATAAAGTTTTTACAAGTGTCCGCCACCGTTGCAAAACCAGCCCTCCGTGGCTGTTTGCAACTATTCCGACTTCCATGTCGGAATTGGCTGTGTGTCTCACAGAGTCCTAAGAACATCTAAGCTTCTCCCAAAAGTCGCGATACACATAAATATATTCCGTTATACATAGCAAATTTTTATACTATTTGACTCTAACACCATCAAATGTAGCGACATGCATAAGTACACTGTTTTATATACAGCTAATGTTTAAGTTGATTTGACTTTGGCAATATTCGATTATACACGCTTAAAGCGTTAGAACCTGTTTTGTTCCAACTGTAATTAGTCCTATATGCATCAAATTGTTGAGATATCAACAATTTAAGAATAAGTTACTACAACATATTTTAGATGTCAATAAAAAAATAGCTTGAGAGCAAGTCTATTGACTTTAGGTGGAGAGGGGTTCACAATATGGAACATAGTGTGAAGAATAAAATCTTAAATGTTTTTGCCGCATTGTGGCAGGATTGGAGATATGTATGATAATAAGAAATCATTATATGGCGCAGGTAAAGAGTGAGTATTTGCGCGATGGAGAAGGCGGCGGGGCGGTTGAGGCTGCGGCAGAGGAATGCAGGGCATGTGCAGAGAAGCTTATCGCTGAGGGAAGGCTTCTGACTGCGGCGCTGTATCACTACAGAAATATGCTCTTTTTATATTATGAGGAGGTCAGGGAAGAGGAAGATGCGAAGGAGCGGAAAAGCTCTATGTCAAAAACGCAAGAGCATCAGGATCGCAAAGCGGCGGGCTTAACGCCCGGTGTTTTTATGGGGGCTTTTGAGAAAATGCTTGAAAAATGGCCGCAGGACGGAGCGTTAACGAGTTGGGTAAAGATGTTCCATATCTATTATCACAATGAGCCAAAAAGCGTTGAGCAGTGGCAGCAGGGCAGACATCCTGAGCACAGGAGAGGAAGGATTGCCAAGCTTCGCGAGGATAAGCTTTTTGAGTATGTGTTCCATCATGTAGCGATTGTGAATGAAGGGCTCTTAACAGGCGACAAGTACCAGTCAATCGCACTTTACGGAGACATGCTGTTTTCGTATTTTGAGGAGCCAAAGAAGTTTGTCAATATAAAAGAGGACTACGAGCATGAGTCGCAGACGATTAACGACTGGCTTGCCGTGGACCCGGAGAGCCATTTCATACCGTTTCCTGAAGCAAACGGGTCTAATTTCTATATTATACCCGAGTATTTTGCGGTCGGAACAGTGTGAAAAGAACATTTAAGTCAGCAAAAAACACAAGGTACGCGTTTTTTTTAAGGCAGGCAGTCGATTATGTCGAGTTCAAGCTCTTTTTTGTTATAGTGCTTCGCTGCGGGCACGCGGATAAGGGGGAGGTCAATGCTCTCTAAGACTACGTCTTTTAGCATATCGTTTTCACGGTTAGGTTTGTTCTCGTGGGAGGGGTCATCGAGCTCGATGACGACGAGTGGAATGAAGTCGGCGTCGCATAGGACGAAATCGAGGTGCTTGGACTTTACCTTTCCGAAAAACTTCATGTAGGTGCTGTAATTCTCGGCGTGGGCTGTCTTGGCTACATCGGCAAGGCGAACCTTGCAAAAAAGCAGCAGACCTTGGTGGCGTGCAATATCGTCAAGAACAGGATAGAAGGCGGCTTCGGTTGGAGTAAGAAGGGCGGTGGCATTGTAGCGCCCGCGAACCTCGGCGGCGAGCTGCCTTCTCTTGTCAGTCAGAAATCTCAGTGAGAAAAACAGAATAATGAAAATTATTGCCGAGGCAATGTATATGATGATGGTTGTGTTCATAAAAATCCTCATTTCTTAACGTTGTGTCGTAATTTGGGCATAAAAAAAGCACCAACCCCGCAGTTATCTGCAAAACTGGTACCTTTAGTGCGCGATCAGGGGTTCGAACCCTGGACACCCTGATTAAGAGTCAGGTGCTCTACCAACTGAGCTAATCGCGCTTGCCTTAAAAAAGTACCAACCCCACAGTCGTCTGTAAAACTGGTACCTTTAATGCGCGATCAGGGGTTCGAACCCTGGACACCCTGATTAAGAGTCAGGTGCTCTACCAACTGAGCTAATCGCGCATATAATTTTTGGCGTCACATTTTCGACACAAACATTATTATACACATGCCGAAAAAAAATGCAAGCTTTTTTTTTATATTTTTACAAAAATTTTGAAAAAAGTTTTGTAAAAGCCTGCAAACCCTTGAAAATAAAGGAAAAATCGTAATCGGTATTGCTTATCTTTTTTTATGAGTGTATACTAAAAATTAGATTTATAATACGAAAAATGGATAAAATCCTGATTTTGCATCATATAAGATAATTAACGAAAACGAAATTTTTTATATTTTTATAATTACATATAATGTATATGCAACAAGAAAATTTATAATCACAGGAGGGACAGTATGGGGTCTGTAAAAAGAAGGCTGGCGCGAAAGCAGGCGGCTAACGGAACGATACGGAATGGCAGCTCTAAAAGCACCGACGCCACGGCAGAGGAAAAGAGCGGCAATTTAGCTGCGGATACGGCAGATGACGGTAGAAATCAGGATGATGCCGGGAAAACAGTGGAGACAGGGGGCAGCAATAAAGCCGAGGATACATCGAACAGCGGGAACGTCAAAGACAGCACAGAACGCATTGCGAGGGAGAAGTTCACATGGAACAGAAAGTATCTCACCATATGCCTTTATGCGATTCTTGTGGTGCTTGCAAGTGTACTTATAATAAAAGCAGTAATTGACTGGGATAATGTGGTGGCACATATCAAGGCATCAATCTCAGTGTTGTCGCCGTTTTTGTGGGGCGCATTTATAGCCTTTCTCATAAATCCGCTTGTAAAACTGTTTGACCGTAAGATATTCGGTAAGATAAAACCGCTAAAGAAGCACGACAAGCCGAGAAAGATGCTGTCACTTCTTATATCATATCTTCTTGTCGTATTTATCGTGGTTATCATGTTTGTGTATCTCCTGCCGCAGATTGGCACGAGTCTTACCGAGATTGTAAATCAGGTTCCGACATGGCTTACACAGATAAATAACAGTCTTTTACAGTTTGAGAAGGAACACCCGGACTTTGACTACGATATGATTAATGATTTCTTTAACAGCATCACACCGCAGCTCATGGATTTTTCAAAGAATGTTGTGACGAATGTTGTTCCTATGATATTTACAACCTCCATATCTGTTGTGAAGGGACTTTTAAATGTCCTGATAGCATTTATCGTGAGTGTGTACATGGTGTCGGATAAGAGACTGCTTGCGCGTGGCTTTAAGAGAGTGCTCTACAGTGTTGCAACGGAGAGAACCGGTGATAAGATTATGGAGACACTGCGCGAGTGTTACCATATTTTCAGTCAGTTTGTACTCGGAAAGACGGTGGACTCCTTTATAATAGGCTGGATATGCTTTTTTTGCATGACGATACTCCGGCTTCCGTTTACGCCGATTGTGAGCCTCATAGTGGGTATCACCAACATGATACCGTATTTCGGACCATTTATCGGTGCGATTCCGGGAATTGTGCTTATATTGATGGTTGACCCGATAAAGGCAATTATATTCACCGTGCTCATCGTGGTAATCCAGCAGTTTGACGGACTCTACCTCGGACCGAGAATACTCGGCGAGACAGTCGGACTCAGACCGCTGTGGATAATCTTTGCAATCACGATCGGCGGCAGCATGGCAGGCGTTATCGGCATGTTCCTCGGCGTTCCGGTGGTGGCTGTGCTTGCGTATCTTCTGGACAAGCTCCTAAACAAGCTTGTACGCAAGAAAAATATTGATATTAGTGGTAAAATAGATTAAAATTAAGTGATGCCGTGGTCAGGCTCTTTTGAGCCAAATTGAAACAAGGCAGGCTAAATAAAAAATACCGCTCAGAAATGGGGATAAGTATGAATATAGTAGTAGTAGGAACAGGATATGTGGGGTTGTCCATCGCCGTGCTGCTCGCGCAGCACAATCATGTGACAGCGTGCGATATCATAAAAGAGAAGGTTGACCTGATAAACAACAGAAAATCGCCGATAGCGGATAAGGAGATAGAAGAGTACTTAGCAAGTGGTGGGCTCGACCTTGTTGCCACAACGGATGCGGATGGGACGTATGCAGCAGCAGATTACATTGTTATCGCGACACCGACGAATTATGATGAGAACAGGAATTACTTTGATACAAGCTCTGTTGAGAGTGTCATTGAGGCTGTCATCAAGTCGAAAACGGATGCGGTCATGGTGGTCAAGTCAACAATCCCGTTGGGATTTGTTGACGAGATGAAGAAGAAATACTGCATCGACAATATAATGTTTTCTCCTGAATTTCTGAGGGAAGGAAAGGCTTTGTACGATAATCTGTATCCTTCAAGAATAGTCGTGGGTGAGGATTCACAGCGTGCCAGAGTGTTTGCTGGGCTTTTGCTTGAGGGAGCGAAAAAGAGTGATGTCCCGGTGTTATATACGGGAACTTTTGAGGCTGAGGCGATAAAGCTGTTTGCCAACACCTATCTTGCCATGAGAGTGGCATATTTTAATGAGCTTGACACATATGCAGCATCAAAGGGACTTAATGCAAAGCAGATAATAGACGGAATAAGCCTTGACCCCAGAATAGGAACCCATTACAACAATCCTTCCTTCGGTTACGGCGGATATTGTCTCCCAAAAGATACCAAACAGCTCAGGGCGAACTTCGAAGGTGTCCCGAATGAGCTTATAGGTGCTATAGTCGAGTCAAATCACACCAGAATGGACTTTATAGCAGACGAGATAAAGAAGCGGCATCCAAAGACCGTGGGAATATACAGGCTGACAATGAAAACAGGTTCCGACAATTTCAGACAGTCAGCTATTTTTGGCGTTATAGAAAGAATTAAGCAGTCAGATATAGATATAATCATTTACGAGCCGACCGTAAAGGCACCTGAATACATGGGTATGCGTGTTGAGCCGGACTTTGACAGCTTTGCGCGGACGGCGGATGTCATTGTTGCAAACAGGCTGAATGAAGAGCTGAAAACGGTTGGGGATAAGGTCTATACTAGGGATTTGTTTGGGAGAGATTAGGATAAGGGCTATGGCTGTATTGGGTAATTTAGACGTGACAGATGGATTAATGACGCCATTTTTAAGTATAGGGATAGCATCATATAATTATGCCAGCTATCTTGAGCGTGCATTCGAAGCTATTACGAGACAGACTTTTAGGGATTTTGAAGTCGTATATTTGGATGATGCCTCAACAGATGATTCTGTAAAAATAATTAATAGAATAATTGATCAACATCCGGATATGAGAATACGACTTATATGTAATAATGAAAATAAAGGAATTTTTGAGTCAAAGAGTCGACTTATTAGGGAGTGCCGAGGGGAATATATCATGCTGTGTGACGCTGATGATTGGATGGCAGATGGCTGCCTTGATGCACTGGTGAAGGCTGTAAAGTCTGATAAGTCTGATAGGGCTGTATGTGAAGTAATTGACATAGATGATATGGGAAAACAATTACAGATTCAGCATCTTCCGGAGGAGCCGTCAAGATGGTTATGGAATATTAACCATGGATGCATTTATAAAAGAAGCATATTTATAGAAAATGATATAAAAATTCAGTATGAACCAGACGATGTTAATCTTATAGTTGAATTTAGTAAATACTCGGATAAGGTTTCCTGGATACATAGACCTCTTTATTACTGGTATGTACATATGGATTCGACAGGGAGAAATATCAAAGAAGAAGATAAAGAAGATACCATTTTAAAGTTTGAAGCTATGATACGATATATTGACACTGTATATAAAAGCAGAGATAATGAGCAGGATAAGAATCAGCTTGAATTGCTTGCTATGAAACTTTATTATTTGTATCTCTTTCATACGATGAGAGAGTATGGTATCAAAGAGAAATACAGAGGATATAAAAAAGCAAAGAAAATTATGGAAGATTGTTTTCCCGGATACTATAAATCTCGAGTCATTATTGGAATGAGTAAAGCATTGCGTTCTTACGCTTATAATATTATTCGTATTAGTACAAGGTTAGAAAGAATGAAGTTGTTTGAAGTTGCGTATATGGGATATCATCTAATATCAAAAGTACATTATTTTGATCAGTGAAAATTATGTGGAAAACAGTGAATTAGAAAGTTTGAACAAATATATGTGGAGTGAATACTGATTATGAAAACTTCTGTTGTGATGGCGGTATATAATGGTGAAAAGTATATAAAATATCAATTAGACTCTATTATGGCGCAGACGAAATTACCTGATGAGATAATTGTATGTGATGACAATTCAACAGATAATACGATAAAAGTTGTGAAGGAATGCATGGCTTATGCAGAAGAAAAAGGAATCGAGTATAAAATCATAAGGAATGATGTAAATAAGGGATACATAGAAAATTTCAGATATGCAATGAGTTTAAGTAGTGGAGATATTTTATTCCTATGTGATCAGGATGATATTTGGGAAGTTAATAAGGTTGAAAGTTTGTGTGCATGTTTTGAGAATAATAAAGAAGTACAGCTTGTCGCATCAACATTAAGATTTATTGATTCAAATGGAGATTTAATTAAAAAGGAGTATATGCCATATGGATTTGTAGCAGAAAAAGATGCGTTAGTAAGAATAGATTTTGATAAAATTCTTGAGAAAAATTTCTTTCCAGGTTGTTCGATGGCGGTAGACAGAAAAGTGGTGGAAAAATATCTTTCTATAAAGATG
>CAMEEX010000097.1 GCA_945915235.1 uncultured Clostridia bacterium
GTGAAATTTTCAAGGTACTATCAGGGGGGGATTCTTATTTGACCCCAACATCATATAATATAAGTTCGCAAAAACATTTAAAAACCAAAGCAAAAGGAGAGTGTTATTTTTATGAAGAACTTGAGTGTGCGTGTGAAGATGATTATTCTTGCAGCCATTACTCTTGTCGGAGCGCTTACCATTGTATTTGTGGCGGAGGTGCACATATCCGATATGGAGAGGGGCGCTGAGAATGTGCTCAGGGCGAGCATTGAGGCAGATTACGACGAGAATATCAAAAATCAGGTTGACAATGCCATATCGCTTTTAAATACCGTGTATGCGGGTTATGAGCGCGGCGAGTATACGCTCGACGAGGCAAAGACTATGGGAGCGGATCTTCTTCGTGAGCTCAGATACGGTGACGGCGGGTATTTCTGGGCTGACACCTATGAGGGCGTGAATGTTGTTCTTCTCGGAAATACGACAGAGGGAACGAACAGAATGAATGCCAAGGACACAGAGGGAAACTCCTATATAAGCGACATCATCAGTGCCGGAAGAAGTGCGGACGGAGGCTATGTTGACTATGTGTTCCCTAAGGCGGGAGAGACAGAGTCATCGCCTAAGAGAGCGTACAGCAAGGCATTTGAGCCTTTTGAGTGGGTAGTCGGAACAGGTAATTACATTGATTATATTGATACTACGGTAGCTAATGAGACACAGGCTATGGAAGCCAATGCCAAGTCAGCGATGACGAAGATTGCGGGGGCGGGCGGCTTACTTGTGATTTTGGTTGTGGCTGTATGTGTTTATATGGCTATTGAGCTCAGCAAGTCATTTAGATATGCGCTTGATTATATTGGTAATATCACAAAAGGTGATTTTACACATGAGCTTCCAAAGAAGCTTCAGCACAGAAAAGATGACTTCGGTATACTTGCCGAGAACCTTGAGAATATGAAGCAGCAGGTGAGCGGACTCATAAAGGAGGTAAAGGTTCAGAGCAATATAATCGGCGAGGTTGTGGATACGGTCAAGACGAATGTTATTTCTCTTACGGGAAATATAGAGGATGTATCTGCAACGACACAGGGGCTTGCAGCGAGCATGGAGGAGACGGCGGCATCCTCAGATACGGTTAAGAGCATGTCGAATGAGATTGAGGAGGCGGCAAAGAATATTGCCACACGTTCTCAGGATGGAGCGCAGCAGGCAGCAGATATACATGAGCGTGCAACCAAGGCGCAGTCGGACACGAGGCAGCAGCGTGAGCATGCAGCGAAGGTACATAATGATATAAGAGAGAGTCTTACCAAGGCACTTGAGGATGCTAAGGTTGTAAAGCAGATTGAGGTATTGTCATCGGCAATTATGGAGATAACAAGTCAGACCAATCTTCTTGCACTCAATGCATCTATAGAGGCGGCGCGTGCAGGTGACGCAGGAAGAGGCTTTGCGGTTGTGGCATCGGAGATAGGCGGTCTTGCCGAGCAGTCCAAGGAGGCTGTTGTGAAGATTCAGCAGGTTACAGAGGCGGTTACATCATCTGTTGAGAGACTTTCACAAGATGCAGAACAGCTTCTCGAGTTCGTGGGCGGAGATGTTGTTGCAAGCTACGACATGTTTGATAAGGTAGCGGATGCTTACAATCAGGATGCGAAGTACATAGATATGCTTATCGGTGATTTCAGCGCGACATCGGAGGAACTTCTTGCATCAATCGACGGAGTGCTTTCTTCAATGGATGGTATCGCGACGGCTACGAACGAGGGTGCTAAGGGAACAACCGATATCGCACAAAAGACGGTCGATGTCAAGGCCGAGGCGGATCAGGTTACTAACGAGGTTGCCAGATGTGATGAGACGGCGAGAAAGCTCAGCGAGGAGATTGCTGTATTCAAGGTTGAATAAAATAAGGTTGTTGAGACAGTTTTATGTCGGACAGCGTGTAAGTATTGGGGGCAGAGCGAGTTTGCCCCTGATATTTTTTTTGCGTAATAGGAAATCTTCCGGGCAGAATTTTTTGTTGACAAAACATAAGATTGCTCTATAATCATACCGTAAAACTCACAGACTGGGGATTTTTTGATGAATAACAAGAGTAAAAAATACGAAATAGATATGTGCAACGGCACTTTGCTTGACAAGCTTATATCGTTTTCACTGCCGCTTATGCTGTCGGGAATTCTGCAGCTTATGTTCAACGCAGTTGATATAATCGTGGTCGGCAATTTTACCGGAAGTCAGGCGCTTGCGGCGGTGGGTTCGACCACCTCGCTCATTAATTTGTTTATAAACCTTTTTATAGGTATATCGCTCGGGGCGAATGTCCTTGCGGCAAGGCATTACGCGGCGGGGCGCGACAGAGAGATGTCGGAGACGGTGCACAGTTCGATGGCGCTTGCGCTTATAAGCGGCATTGTCATGGTGTTCGTCGGACTCATATTTTCGAGGGGAGCTCTCGAACTCATGGACACGCCGGACGATGTGATTGACCAGTCGACGCTGTACATGAGAATATATTTTGCTGGCATGCCGTTCTTTATGATGTACAACTATGGCGCTTCAATACTGAGGGCGGTCGGGGACACGAAAAGACCACTTCTTTTCCTTGTAATAGCGGGAATTGTGAACGCTGGGCTCAACATGTTTCTCGTCATCGTGTTCCATCTCGGGGTGGCAGGAGTAGCCATCGCGACGGTTGTGTCACAGATGATATCCTGCGTGCTGGTTCTTAGGTGTCTGTACAGGACGGACAGCAGCTACCAGCTCAGATTTTCCAAGTTAAAGCTCAGATGGGTGTACATAAAGCAGATATGCCAGGTGGGGATACCTGCCGGAATACAGAGCATGGTAATCAATTTCTCAAATGTACTTTTACAGTCATCGGTCAACTCCTTCGGCTCGACAGCCATGGCGGGCTACACGGCGGCAAACAATATATTCGGATTTCTGTTTGCTTCGATTGACGCGGTCACACAGGCGTGCATGAGTTTCACGAGCCAGAACTACGGCGTGGGAAAATATAAGAGAATGACCAAGGTGTTATTAGAGTGCATAGGTCTGTCTGTGGCGGTAGCGCTCCTGCTAGGGTGCAGTGCGTATATCTTCGGCAATAAAATTCTGTGGATATACACGGACGATGCGGCAGTTGTCAAGGCGGGCGTGCAGGTGCTCAGATACAGCACGGTAACATATTTTCTCTGCGGTCTGATGAATGTGTTTCCGGGAGCACTCCGTGGAATGGGCTTTTCGGCGGTGCCTATGATACTGTCGGTCATCGGAACGGTAGGAACGAGAATTCTGTGGATATACGGTGTATTCCCGAGCCACCGCTCGCTCGATGTGCTGTTTATATCGTATCCGGCATCGTGGTTTGTAACGGTTGTCTTTCAGGTTATATGTTATTTTATTGTGCGTAAAAAAATCGGACTGGGGAAAAAGTAAAAAATATTGTGGAAAAAGCCAGTGAGAGAAATAAAAATTGTGGAAAATTTATTGTCCTTGTTGTATAATCGACAATGGAACGAAAGTACTATACAAAACGGGAGGAACATACATGGAAAATACAAAATACAGGTATAACGATATGGCGGAAAGATACAGAAAAATGAACAGATTTTATATCGTGGCAACGATAATTCTCGGAGTTTCATTCGTTTTGTATCTGTGGCTTAAGATGTTAGTAAGTGATATTTCCCGTATGACGGTGTACGGAAACACTGTACTGATGGCTGCTTTTATCATTGCCAACGCAGTTGCATATATGCGTGATAAAAAGACAACACAGTTGAAAATACTGGCAACCTACGAGGTCGGAATAGAATATCTTCTTGTGGGCGTACAGACGGATGCGCGTTTTATAAATTATGCACTTATAGCAATATTGCTGCTGCAGATTCCTTATTTTGATAAAAAAGGTCTCAACAAATCTGCAATAGGTATGGGTATTTTGTTTTTAATCGTTACGGTAGTGCAGGTGATGAAGGGCGTCATGCAAATGAATGTCAGCGGTTTGTGTGAGATTATCCTTACGTTATTTATAGGCGTTGCAATATGGAATGTGGGAAATATTATAATTGCCTTCAACGATGATGCAATGGGGGCAACCAAGGAAGAACAGGAGAGCATTGAGAAACTTTTAAGCAAAGTAATGGAAGTGTCAAAGATAGTAAACAATGACACGGCAAAAAGCAGCGAGCTCATGGATGAACTTTTTTCAAGCACTAAGAATGTTGCCGGAAGCATGAAGGAGATTACAGCAGCGACTAACAATACAGCCACCAGTATTCAGGAACAGAGCAGTATGACATCACTTATCAATGATGCCATAACTCAGACAAGCCAGGCATCCGGTAAGATGGTTGAGATAGCCAGAAGTTCAAATGAAAGTGTTCAGGCGAATATGGTTATTATGGAGGAATTAAAGGAACAGTCAGCACATATTGCACAGACAAATGAGGCTGTAAGGGAGGCTATGCAGAAGCTTCAGGACAGAGCTAAAGAGGTGGAGAATATTGCGGGAGTAATTTTAAGCATATCCGGACAGACCAATCTCCTTGCGTTAAATGCATCTATTGAGAGTGCCCGTGCCGGGGATGTGGGAAGAGGCTTTGCGGTTGTAGCCGATCAGATAAGGCAGCTTGCAGACGAGACAAAGAAGTCAACTGAGAATATTACAAGAATTGCCAATGAGTTAAACTCTAATGCTAACGAGGTTGTTGAGTCTGTGAAGAGCACCATTGAGGCTGCCGGAATACAGAGTGAAAAGATAGAGGCAGCGGGAGAGTCGTTTAAGGGATTGAATGAGAATATGGAAAACCTCATAGGTCATGTTGATGACGTGAATAAGCATGTAACGGGCTTATCCGAGTCAAACAATAAGATTGTGGAAAACATTTCACAGCTTTCAGCGGTGACGGAGGAGGTAACCGTAAATGCTGAGCAGGTTTATGAGCTTAGTGAAAAGAACCTTGATTTTGTTCAGAAGGTGAAGGATACCGTAAATCATATCAAGAATGCATCAGATGAAGCTGAAAATTTCATGCAAGGTTAGAATTTTGAATTGGTTTAAGGAGATAAAATAGTATGACGAAGGATATGACACAGGGGTCACCGATGAAGCTTATTGTTGGCTTTGCATTGCCGATGTTATTTGGATTTTTATTTCAGCAGTTTTATAATCTGGTTGACACGGTTATTGTCGGACGTTTTTTGGGTGTGAATGAGCTTGCGGGTGTCGGAGCCACGGGTTCGGTCAATTTCCTTGTTATAGGCTTCTGTATGGGAGTATGTAACGGCTTTTCCATTCCTGTGGCACACAAATTTGGTGCCGGAGATTATAAAGGAATGAGAAAATATGTGGCAAACAGTGCGTGGCTGGGGGCAGCGTTTTCAGTGGTGCTTACCGCTGTGACAGTGGTACTTTGCAGACAGATACTTGAGCTTATGAAGACTCCTGAGGACATTATAGATTTTTCATACAGCTATATTGTGATTATATTTGCAGCGATACCTTTTACATTCCTGTATAATATTGTATCGGGAGTGATAAGAGCATTAGGAGACAGCAAGACTCCGGTTATTTTTCTTGTTGTATCATCAGTTGTTAATATAGGATTGGATTTATTCTTTATCATTGTGCTCAAAATGGGTGTGGCAGGAGCAGCTTGGGCAACCGCGATTGCACAGGCTGTGGCAGGCGTAGGATGTCTTTGGTACATGATTAAAAAATTTGAAATCCTTCATATTCAGAAGGATGAGTGGGCTGTAAACGCACATATGATGGGTTCACTCTGTGCTATGGGAGTTCCGATGGGCTTGCAGTATTCAATAACAGCGATAGGAAGCGTTATTTTGCAGACAGCCACCAATACTCTTGGCTCATCCGCTGTAGCTGCCGTGACGGCTGCCGGAAAGGTGTGCAATTTCCTAGCCTGTCCTTACGATGCGATGGGGTCGACTATGGCAACCTATGGCGGACAGAATGTGGGAGCGGGAAAGCTCGACAGGCTTGACAAGGGTCTTGGTTCGTGCGTGCTGTTAGGTGCCGCTTATGCGGTAATAGCCGTTCTTATAGCAGTCTTTGGCGGTGGACTCCTGGCTCAGTTGTTCGTCGACGGAGGGGAGCAGGAGATTATAGGGCAGGTAAGGCAGTTTCTCATATGGAACACGGCATTTTACTTCCCGCTTGCACTTGTGAATATAGTAAGGTTCCTGATTCAAGGTATGGGATTTGCATCGTTTGCGATACTTGCGGGAGTATTTGAGATGATAGCGAGATCGCTTGCGGCGCTCGTGCTCGTCCCGATGATTGGCTTTACAGGGGTATGTTTGGGAAGCCCTATTGCATGGATTTTTGCCGATGCATTCCTTATTCCGGCATATTTCCATGTGAAGAAGGTGCTAAAGCGCAGGAGAAGCAGCTATTACAGCGGACAGACAGCATAAGACTGAGAAACAGATGGTGTTATATACATGAATATATAGTACATTTTTACCAAAATAATTCTTAAAGCTTGCCATTCTTTTGTCTGAATGTTAAAATGAACTCTATGCTATTTAAACATGGGCGGCTTTCCGCTTGATATTGGAAGAGGCATGGATATGAACGATTTGAATGAACAGTATAATATAGAATTAGGATATCAGGAGAAAAAATCCAATGTGCGTACACTCAAAAGCTTTCTGTGGTTTTTTATAGCCATGGCTGTTATTTGGGTGCTTACCGCAGTGGATTTTTTTGTTATAGATACAGCTACGGTGACACTTGCATTTTCGATAGCTACGGCGCTTATGGCGGCACCGCTTGTTGTATCTTTAAAAGGGAACCTCGAGGCAGAATGGGTTAAATATATGCTTCTGGCTGTGCTGTGTTGTATGGTGGGAGTCATAAATGCCATTCTTGCGTATCATGCAGTATTTTTATTCGTTATGCCGTTGATATTTGCAATTCAGTACAGAAAGAAGGCACCTCTGTGGTATGCATATATTGTGAATTGTTTTACCATGGCAGCGGGCACAATATTCGCATTTTATAAGGGAATATGTGATGTTAATCTGATATTTGACGGCAACCATTCGAGAGACTGGTATATGAGCCATTATGACGGTATAGCACTGACAGCACCGCTTAATGAAAATCCTCTGTTTGTAATACTGGTGTTTGCTATTCTTCCGCGATGCATGGTTCTGTTGATTTTTACGATAACATTGCGCTACATAATAATGAGCAACGCCGAGGACGCTAAGAGGATAGCTGAGCTGACCTACCGCAAGGAGACGGATATAAGAACTAAGCTGTTTAACAAGAACAAGTACGAGGAGATGATTGCATCTTATTACCCGGGACTTGACAAGGTGGCTGTTATATTCTGGAATCTTAATAATCTGAAGCTGACAAATGACAGGTACGGGCATGCTGAGGGGGATGCACTTATTGATAAGATGTCCACCATTCTGCATGCGTATATGTACGGTGGATGCCGCGTGTACCGTGTCGGCGGCGATGAGTTCGTAATGATAATTGACAATGCGGATGAGACCCAGGCAAAGGAGATGGTTGCTTCTGTAAGAAAGAGAATGTCGGAGATGAGAACAGATAACGCATTTAGAATATCAAGTGCGGTTGGTTACGCTGTTGGAGTGGGAAAGAATATAAGGGATGTGGTAAAACAGGCGGATGAGAATATGTACATAGACAAAGCACGCTGCAAGCAGAGTGGGGATAGTATATCGAGAAGAGACTAGTGAGAAAAGTTTTAATTAAGTTATCAAATTTTTATTTGTATTTTGATGGATTTGTTCATATAATTAATTCATGCAGATATTGGTGGCAGTACTGCAGGCATAGCTTGCAGTATGCAGGGGTATTAAAAATAAAAAGACGGAGGTATTGCCAATGCATGAATTAAGCAGATCAGCGATTGAAGATTTTTTTGTACAGACTTTTGATGTGGATAAGGTATTCAGTTCGGTTAAGCGTGCTGACTACCTTTTCTTGTATTATATTGAGCATTGCAGTAAGAGCTCGCAGCATGAGAGCGGGGCTTATCTGTGGGAGCTTGCCGAGATGATGAATATGTCAATTCAGGACATCTCGAAGGCGGTTCAGAAGCTTCAGGATAAGGGATATATTGAATGGAAAACTAATGCTGAGAAGAGCAAGACCTATGTAGAGCTTACCAAAACGGCACACAGGCTTATGGAGGAGGAGCGCGATTACATGAAGCGTTGCTTCGACGAGATAGAGGAGCAGGTTGACCCTGACGAACTTTCCGCAATGATAATAACCATGCGGAAAGTTGCAGGCATCATTAAAAAGAACAGGGATTAGTGTGAAATCAGCTCCATGAGTTCCTGCATCTTCGCATCAATGCGCTTTAACACTTCGGTGTTCTCATTCTCCTGATTGAGTGTCTGGCTCGAGTGGGCGGATACCTCCTCGGAGACGGCGGAGATTGTCTGTATGGAGTCGGATATCACATTGTTCGCGTCCTTGAGACTTACGACATTGTCGGTGAGACCGTCGAGCTGTTCACGCACGGACACGCTGTTGGTCTTGATCAGGTCAAATATTCCTGCGGTGTTGGTCGTGGACTGCTTCTCGGTGTTGATGCCGTCTATCATATGGTTGATTACCCTGACTACCTCGGTTATGGTAGCCGCAAAATTATTGATTATATCGGTGATGTGTTCGGTTGCTTCGCTGGTCTGTCCTGCCATGTGTGATATCTCAGACGCCACGACGGAGAAACCTCTGCCTGCGTCACCGGCACGGGCTGCCTCGATGCTTGCATTCAGTGCGAGGAGGCTTGTCTGTGAGGTGATGTTACTGATGAGGTCAATGATGGAGTTCATCTCCTTTATGTGGTGGTCGAGTTCTTTAAGCTTCTCACTGACATCGACACCGTTATGTACGGAGTCGTCAACCTGTGACACAAGGGTATTGACGTCCTTGAGGCCGTCATCAATGACGGAGAGAGTGTGCTGCATGCTGTCGTGTATGCTGCCTGATATGCTGCTTACCGTGTCGACCTGCTTCTGTATGGCTTCTGTCTGGAGAAGCTGTTTCTGTACGGCGTTCGCCGTGTCGAGTGCTCCTGCTGAGACCTCCTGCATTGCGGAAACGGTAACGGCTGAGCCATCGGTCAGGGCAGCCATCTCATTGTGGATATACTCGATGCCCTCCTGCATCTTTGTGGACAGTTCGGAGATTTCCGAGAGGAGTTTTTCAGTATTTTTCTGAGACTCGTTTATTGTATTCATCTTCTGCGCTTCGTTGGTGTTGAGTGTGGCGGAGGTTATGTATGAGTAGACTGCCACGAGTATTACGAAGATTACATGTATTATCGCCGCATCGGAGTCCGGGTAGGCGTACTTTCCTGTGTTGACACCTATTACAGCCATGATGATTGTTTCGATTACAACGCCCGTGTTTACCAAAAGGGAAAATCTTGTGTTATTGTAAAGGGATATAACGAGTATCATCGGTATTACAAACACTGATGCCATGAAGGTTGTTGAGGTGTATATATAGAAGGTAAAAAATACGGCGAAGCCGTTTCCGACGAGATGTCTGATGGCGGTTGTCTCCTTGTTCTTCTTCCAGTAAAATATCTCTGCGGCAACGGGACCAATTCCGAGAACGCATGAGATGAGCAGCACGGCGGGGTTAATTCCGCGGGTGAGCGCCTGCAAAAAGAGGAGTAACAGCATCACGCTGTCTGTGGCAATATGTGCGATCATACAGACCCTGTTGTTGCGCGCAAGTGCCGAGAGATAATTGGTTTGGTCATTATTTGTTTCCATTTATAACACCTTCCTTTGTTGTATATTTTCATAAAACCCCATTACAGTATAGCATTGTGTCCGTATTATTTCTATAGAAAGTTCATTTTAATTTGCTAAATGATAAAAATACTTTGTGAAAATATTAACTTCTAAACAATGTCTTGAAAGTACTTACATTCTTATGCTATAATACTAATAACGTATGCCGCGGTGCGACATAATAACTTACATTTACAATTATTCATGACTTTTAGGTCAGAAAATGGAGGCAAAAAGATGAATTTAAATTTAAGACCAGCAAGCGAGTGCAAGTATGACGCTGTATCATTAGGTGAGGTTATGTTACGTCTTGATCCGGGCGAGGGAAGAATCCGTACAGCAAGACAGTTCCGTGCTTGGGAAGGCGGCGGAGAGTACAATGTTGTTCGTGGACTTCATAAGTGCTTTGGTTTAAGATCAGGTGTCATCACAGCTTTCGCTGACAATGAGGTAGGCGCATTAATGGTAGACTTCATTGAGCAGGGCGGCGTTGCTACAGATCTTATTTACATGAAGAAGACAGATGGTATCGGAAGATTATGCCGTAACGGTATCAACTTCACAGAGCGCGGATTTGGTATCCGTGGCGCTAAGGGCTGCTCTGACAGAGCTAACACAGCTATCGCACAGGCTACACCTGAGGATTTCGATTTCGATTACATCTTCGGAACACTTGGCGTAAGATGGTTACACACAGGCGGTATCTACGCAGCATTATCCGAGCAGTCATGCCAGACAGTTCTCGCAGCTATCAAGGCAGCTAAGAAGTACGGCACAATCGTTTCTTACGACCTTAACTACAGACCATCTATGTGGGACGCTATCGGCGGACAGGCTAAGGCTCAGGAAGTAAACAAGGAGATCGCTAAGTACGTTGATGTTATGATCGGAAACGAGGAGGACTTCACAGCATGTCTCGGTTTCGAGATCGAGGGAAATGATGCAGACCTCAAGGAGCTTAACCTTGACGGTTACAAGAAGATGATCAACGAGGCAGCTAAGACATATCCTAACTTCAAGGCTGTTGCTACAACTCTTCGTACAGTTAAGACTGCTACAGTTAACGACTGGAGCGCAATCTGCTGGGCAGACGGCGAGATCTACAAGGCTAAGGATTACAAGGGTCTTGAGATTATGGACCGTGTTGGTGGCGGAGACTCATTCGCATCAGGTCTTGTATATGGTCTTATGACAACAGGCGATGCTGAGTTAGCTGTTAACTATGGTGCAGCTCACGGTGCACTTGCCATGACAACTCCTGGTGATACAACAATGGCTACAAAGAAGGAAGTTGAAGCTATCATGGGCGGCGCAGGCGCAAGAGTACAGAGATAATCTGACTGATTGATAAGCAGTATATTTCAGATAAAAAACGTATGTCCGAATGAAATCGGGCATACGTTTTTTTAATAGTTCAGCTTAGCTGAACTATTGCTTAGCTGAACTATTGCTTAGCTGAACTATTGCTTAGC
>CAMEEX010000098.1 GCA_945915235.1 uncultured Clostridia bacterium
GCCTCACTTACCTTTATGCCGAACTTGGCACATTTTTCTAAGAGACGCTCACCTGAAAGGTATTTCGCACAGTCGTGGAGAAGCCCAGCCATAAAAGCTTTATCCATGTCACAGCCGTAGCGCATGGCAAGTGAGGCACTCGTGTATGCGACACCGAGAGTGTGCTCATAGCGCGACGGGGTGAGTTTCTTTGCTAAACTTTTTTTAATCAATGTAATCTGTTCGTTGTCCATGTGATCCTCGTTTCTGTACATCAATTTCTGTCCATCAAATATAGTTATCTGATTTAGATATTCTTTTCACACTAATATATCACATGTACAATTCATTCTCAATGATATATTTGTACACCGCCTCGGGAACCATGTAGCGCGCCGATGCCGGGTCGGCGGCAAGCCGTTTTCTTATATCGCTTGAGCTGATTTCAATCTGGGGAGTATCGATAAGATATATCCGTGCACCATAGCTATCCTCAAGCTGCCGCTTTATCTGTTCAAGCTTATCATCTGGGACATTGTTTCTGTCCGCGCAGACTAGCGCTGTGTGACGGCAGATAATCTCCGGGTGATACCATTTATCAAAATCCATAAGCGAGTCGGCGCCCATGATGAAGAAAAAATCATTTTCAGGATAGATTTCGTCAAGCTCCGTCATCGTGACAGCGGAATAGCTCGGTCTCTCCTTCTCAAGCTCGTAGGTGAACAGCTCGAAATCGGGATTTCTCTGTAGGGCGAGCTCCAACATATTTTTGCGGTTGTTTTTGTCCAATATTTTATTGTTCTTATGCGGCGGGTCGCCTGCCGGCATGAACCATATCTTATCGAGCCGCAGTAAAGCAAGTGCCTGCTGTGCGATGATAAGATGTCCGGTGTGTACCGGGTTGAAGGTTCCGCCCATTATACCTATGCGTGACATCTGCTCCTCCATGTCACTGCTTTTGCAGTGACTCAAATATTAAATCACATGCCGAACTGTTAGTGCATTTTTAACTATCCGGCATGGCTGAACCGTTATGAAAATAATACTTATGTGTCGCTGTAATGATATCGGCATGCCAGAATATATACGTTCTCGTCGTCAATTTTATATATCAGTCTTTCTTTATCATTTATGCGGCGGCTCCAGAAACCGGTCAGATTTCCGGTTAAGGGTTCAGGCTTTCCTATTCCTTCGTTGCCGTTTCTACAGATGTCACCTATAAGATTGTTTATCTCCTTTAATGTCTTTCTGTCCTCTGTCTGCCAGTAGATATAGTCCTTCCAGCCATTATCTGTAAATATTTTATTCATCAATATCTACCTCGGAAAGGTCATGTACAGATATTTTTCCGTTATCTAACTGAGCTTTAGAGTCCATAAGCCAGTCATAGTTGGATTTATTTCCCATAACATAGGCATTTTCCACCAGATTATTATAGGCGTCCTCTGATAAAATGACAACATTCTTATTGTCTTTTCTTGTGACAATCATCGTTTCACAATCATCGGTGACTTTATCCATGTAGGTTTTCATATTATCGCGAAGATTTGTATAATTAACAGCCAGCATAATGATACCCTCCCATTCTCAATCAATTTTATACATAATTTGTTGTTTACACAGTTATTTTTAATATATTATAAAGTACAGAAAACTGTACGTCAAGCAAACCATGAAAAATTTAATATTCTTGATTTTTATTATATGAAATCAGGGGCAAAAGATACTTTGCCCCTGATGATACCGGACTGCTTTGTGCTCTGCCCCTGCAATCCTAATTATACATAATTATATTTTTTCCTGTAAACAATCAAAAATATCACTGAAATGATGAGTGCGAACATCTCCGCCATCGTAACCGACCACCATATTCCGTCGAGCTCCCAGAAAATAGGCATGATTATGACGGCTGCCATCTTAAATATGAAGGTTCGGAGGAATGATATCGCTGCCGATACGCCGCCGTTGTTAAGTGCGGTGAAAAACGATGAGGCAAATATTGTAAATCCGCTGAAAATAAATGCAAGTGAAAATATCCTGAAGGCATGCTTCGTCATGGCGAAGAGCTCTGCGTCGTAGCCGACAAATATCTTTGCGAGTGTTCCGGCGAGCGTAAATGCGAGCACCGTCATTATGCTGCCCGCGATACCCATAATGATATTGCTTTTTTTGAACATGTTCCTGAGCTCGTCGGTATTTCCGGCACCGTAATGGTAACTGATAATCGGTGCGCCGCCCATCGCATAGCCCACAAACATTGCGATAAATATGAACTGCACATACATAAGCACTCCGTTAGCGGCTACTCCGTCCGCGCCGGCATACTTGAGAAGCTGGAAGTTGTACACTATACCTACGATAGATGATGCCGTGTTCGACACGAACTCTGAGGCGCCGTTCCAGCAGGCGCGTGCAATGCTATTTATCTCGAGCTTTGTGCGGACAAGCTTCAAAATACTGCTGTTAGGTCTGAGGAAATATATTAACGGGATAATTCCTCCGACAGTCTGGCACAGTCCCGTGGCAATCGCGGCTCCTGCAACGCCCCACCTGAGTACGCCGACAAGCAGCGCATCGAGCACCATGTTCGTAAGTCCTGCGGCGACAGTTGTGATAAGTCCGAGGTGCGGCTTCTCCGCCGTGATAAAGAAGCCCTGAAATGCGTTCTGTAGCATGAAGGCTATATTAAATATCATCATTATTCTTCCGTAAATCACGCAGTCGTTGATTATATCGCCCTCGGCACCGAGCCATATTGCGACCGGGCGCATGATAATGAAGCCGATTAAGGAGATTATCGCGCCCGTGATAGCGGTTCCTGCGATTATCATTGTAAAATACTGGTTGGCTCTCTCCTTCTTCTGCTCTCCAAGGGTCATGGCGACGAGTGCGCTTCCTCCGGTTCCGAACATAAATCCTACACCGCCGAATATCATAAGAAACGGCATTACAAGGTTGATGGCGGCAAAGGCGTCCTTTCCCACAAAGTTGGAAACGAACAGACCGTCGACAACGCCGTAAATCGACGTAAACACCATCATCACTATTGACGGAAAGACAAACCGAAGAAGTCTTCTGTAGGTGAAGTGGTCTGATAATTGAATTTTCATGGTTATACTCCTCTTGTAAAAATTATAGTGTTATTGTCTCATGCGATTTCACACTATTCGTTAATAAGGTGTGTTGCCTCATTTAAAAGTCTTGTAAATTTGTCAAGCGTGGATACGAGGGCTTCCTTTTCGTCCTCAGTCATGCCGTTCAGCGCGGCGTATTCTGCATGACGCGCCTTCACGATGGTTTTATCCATGAGCTCTTTTCCCGCGGCTGTCAGCATAATCTTCTTGCTTCGGGCATCGTTGCCGGGAACAAGGCTTATGGCACCGTCCGTCTCAAGCTTTTTGAGCGATGAATTGACGGTCTGCTTTGGAAAACATGACATCGAGCAGATTTCGCTCTGGGTTATTCCATCAGGGTAATCATACAGCATATATAATATCCAGAAGGTGCTGTCGGATATTCCGAGCAGCTTGGCAGCCTGCTGGTACCAGTCATCGTTCTCCTTGAGCCGGTGGTTTAAAAGCCAAAGGTATTTATCGTTGTCCATGGGTCACCTCCTAGGTTCGGTTTCAATAAAAATATGGGTGCAGAAATTGCGGCAAATATAATAAGAAATTTTTATAAAATTAACGAAATCTCATATTATGCAAAATAAAAAGTCCGAAATCAGACTTTACCCAGTATAGTCCGATTTCGGATAGTTGTCAATTATGAAAATGGTTTTTTAAAAGAAAAAGGGGCTGTGCAGACAACCCCTTTAAAAACTTTAATTATAACCGATGTAGAAGATATATGATTTTATCTCCTAATCTTCTTTTTTAGCACCGCACTCCGGGCAGAATGTGTAATCACCTGTTATTTTAGTGCCACATTTTCCGCAATAACTGATTTTGTCCGATGCGTCTGCTTTCTGCGGCTTTGGCATGTTAGTGGCAGCAGCCGGCTGTGTTTTTGAAATAATAGAAATGTAGCATACCAACACGACTACAATACCTAAAAGATTAATAATATTGAATATACTGATGTACCTTATGTTCATAATAATATAGAGTAAGTTGCCTATCATTTCAACGCCGAGTAAAGCGCTTGTGAGGATATGGCTTCTTTTAATCTTGAAATTACGCCGATGGATTTTTTTGATTTTGATTCAGTTAAATCAAATCAGGACGCAGACAGGCTGTACAGCTCAATGAAGAAGCTTACACCTTCACAATTTAGGAATATACAAGAGATAATATGTGATTTGGCTTGTTCTAAATAAAAACAGCTCTGTAAAACAAATTAATCTGTTTTACAGAGCTGTTTTGGCAATATAGGATTGAAAGTGATACTTAAGCCTACCGCAATAGCTTCTCCGCTATTATATCCGCCGTCTGTTCCCACTGCTCTTCCTGAGAGATTGCTGCCTCACCATCTCCCGCCTGTGCCCCGTAGGAGCCAAATCCTGCATGGTTTCCGCCTTCTATCACAAGTTCGGAAAAATCCGCCGGCATGTATTTGAGGCTGTTCTTATATTTATCCTGATTGAGTACGCCGTCCTCACTTCCGTACACGGACACGACCTTGAAGCCGTCGGCATCGAGTGAGGCTGTCGGGTATGCGGCAAGGAGCACGAGACCGTCAAGCTTGTCGGTATGCTTTGCGGCGTAGGAGGCAGCCATAGCTCCGCCGAGGGAGTGCCCTCCGATATACCAGTGAGTGTACGAATTTGAATATTTCTCAATAAGTTTGTCAGCGCTGCCTAGTCCGAATATAGCCATATTGTATGGCATCTCGACAATGAAGCAGTCAATGCCGTTCTCGGCGAGCTTGAGCATAAGCGGCGCATACGCCGTGTATTCGACCTTCGCACCCGGGTAGAACACGAGAGCCGTATCGGTTCCTTCACCGTCGAAAAGGATTATATTGCCGTTGGCGTTCTTGTTGACATATCTGACTTCCACGCTGCCATTTCCATTGAGGGCGGCAGCGGCTGTCTCATCGGCGCGGTATGAGTCGCTTGCATACCATATAAGCATTATGCCGAGAAAGAAGCATAGCTGTGCAATCATATTTACCGTCTGTTCGATGTAGTTGGCGCGCCTGCTCGAGGCGTCCATGCACTTTGCGAGCACGAACATGGCAGTCATGCCGACAATACCGATAATGAAAAGAATGTTTCCGGGGAAAGCAGATACATTTTTCCATATCAGAGGAAAACTTACTCTGTTATGTTCCACGATGAGTGCGATTATCATAATCAGAAACCCGCCGCTCATCACATAGCGGAACTGCCGGTTAAGTATCAGTACATTCCTGTGCGTCGTGGCGAGCAGCAGTTTCCACAGTACTTTACACGCACCTGCGGCTATACATAGCGCGGCTCCGATCATAAAAAGCACGGAGTTGAATATTGAGCCTATGAAAAACACACTTCCGCAGAAAAAAAGTACGGGAATTGCGTCCATAAGTGCCATGCCTATTGAGGCGGATTCGAGGTATTTCTGTTCTTTTGACATTTATTTCTCCTTTATGTATAAATCCCCGTCACATTGTTTTCACAATATAAGCGGGGATTTACTTTTATTTAATGAAATTTTCTTAAAAAATTATCTCGGCAATTCAATCTTCCTATTCTTCTTGTTCGGTGCCTGCTTGTAGAGCACAATCTTCTTGCCGATAACCTGTACGATCTCGGAATGTGTGCGCTCGGATATAATCTGTGCGATCTCGTTAGGGTCATCAAGACAATTCTTGAGCACACTGACTTTGATTATCTCACGCTTGTTGAGAGCCTCATTGAGAGCCTCGGTGAGATCAGGTGTGAGAGATGACTTTCCAATCTGGAAAATAGGGTCAATGTTCATTGCTATACCTTTTAAGAAAGCGCGCTGCTTTGTGGTCATCATATCTATGGTTCCTTTCTGAATTAATTTTTAGAAGTAGAAATCAAATTCCATGTACTCTCCGAGTCGGACCGTATCGCCCTCCTCGATGCCCATGGCTGTGAGCTGGTCGATAATGCCGTTCTCCTTTAGGAAGCGCTGGAAGAAGGCAAAGCCCTTCTCGTCGTCAAGGTTCGTGTAGCCGAGCATACGGTCAATCTTCTCGCCCTCGACAACAAATACATGGTTGGTCTCCTTATATACGTTGAGAGAAGCTTCCTTGTCATACATCTCCTCAGGGAAGTACTCTCTCTCGAACACAACAGGCTCCTTGTCAAGGCTGTCGAGCATCTTCTTGACCTTGTATAAGAGCTCCTTAACGCCTTTTCCGGTTACTGCCGATATCGGGTACACCTCGATGCCCTGAGGCTCAAATTCGTCCTTCAGACGCTGCACAGGGTCCTCTGAGCCGTCGCCTGTGTATATGGCATCAATCTTGTTGGCTGCTATAATCTGCGGACGCTTAAGAAGCTCAGGATTGTAAGCCTCAAGCTCTGCGTTTATCGTCTTTATGTCCTCGACAGGGTCGCGTCCCTCCGTGCCTGCCGCATCGACGATGTGGATAATAACCTTCGTTCTCTCGATATGGCGCAGAAATTCATGTCCTAAGCCGATGCCCTCAGATGCACCCTCGATAAGTCCCGGAATATCAGCGATTACGAAGCCGTCCGTTCCCTCAAGGTCAACAACGCCGAGATTAGGGTTGAGCGTTGTGAAATGATAGTTGGCAATCTTAGGCTTGGCATTGGATACGCGGGAGAGAAATGTCGACTTACCCACGTTAGGGAAGCCTACAAGTCCTACGTCGGCGATTACCTTGAGCTCAAGGCGCACCGTAAGCTCCTTTGCCTCCTGCCCCGGCTGCGCGTATTTAGGAACCTGCATGGTAGGTGTTGCGTACCACTTGTTGCCTCTGCCGCCTCTGCCGCCCTTCAAAATGACCTCGCGGTCATTGCGGTTGCCCATGTCGGCTATTACCTTGCCCGCCACGTCATCGTATATTACGGTGCCCTCAGGAACCTTGATGATGAGGTCCGCACCGTCCTTGCCGTGGCATAATGCCTTGCCGCCCTCGGCTCCACTCTCTGCCACATACTTTCTTATATGTCTAAACTCATTCAGAGTATTAAGTCCTCTGTCAACCTCGAATATTATGTCGCCGCCTCTGCCGCCGTCACCGCCGTCAGGACCGCCCGCCGCAACGAAAAGCTCACGTCTGAAGCTTACATGACCGTCGCCGCCCTTACCCGATTTAATAAAAATAGTCGCTCTGTCTGCAAACATATATGCACCTCTTTCCTCTGGTATCTGTCCTGCAAAAAATATATCGGTGATTAAACTGTTGCCACGACCGATATATTTATGCAAAATAAAACATCTGTCTTTGAAGAAAAAAGGCTTCAAACCACAATGATTTGAAGCCTAAAGTTACTAGTTGTTTGACTCAACCGGGTATACAGAAACCTGCTTTTTGTCTCTGCCCTTTCTCTCGAACTTAACAACGCCGTCAACAAGAGCGAATAATGTGTCATCACCGCCGATGCCTACGTTGTTGCCTGGATGAATCTTGGTACCACGCTGTCTGTAGAGAATGTTACCAGCTAAAACGAACTGTCCGTCAGCTCTCTTAGCACCTAATCTCTTAGACTCGGAATCTCTTCCGTTCTTTGTAGAACCAACACCCTTTTTATGAGCGAAAAACTGAAGGTTCATTCTTAACATGCTTACACCTCCTCGAATGTAATGGATATATACTTCTTATTCTCATTTCTTATGTTGGTTATGCCTAACACGAAGGAATTAAGCAAAAGCTGTGAATCCCTGCCGTAGCCCGGCTCCAACGAAAATGTAATCACGGCATTCTTCTCATCCTGTGTCCCCGAGAAATCGTCCTCGGTGAGCTGTTCGATGGAATTGATGGTGTTAAACACCAGTGCCGAAATTGCTGCACAGACTATATCTTTTCCTGCCCTTGCAAAGCCCGCATGGTCCTCGCATCGAAAGCCTGTGATATCGCCTGTCTTATTCTTATAGACTGTTATCTTAGTCATCGGATATTCCTAATTAAGCGTTGATCTTCTCAATCTTAACCTTAGTGAATAACTGTCTGTGACCGTTCTTCTTGTGGTAACCGGTCTTTCTCTTGTACTTGTAAACGATAACCTTTCTGTCCTTGCCCTCAGCAACAACGCTTGCTGTAACTGTAGCGCCGGCAACTGTTGGATTACCAACCTTAACATCAGCATCATTTACTAAGAGTACCTGGTCAAATGTAACTGTCTCGCCAACTGCGTTTCCGAGCTTCTCAACCTTGATTACATCGCCCTCAGATACCTTGTACTGCTTTCCACCTGTTGCAATAATTGCGTACATTAGTGTTCCTCCTATATCATTACTCGCCAGTTGTGGTGTGTCCTCTCGGACAAGCTTATAACCTCACTGTGCGGCACACTTGATTATGATAATATTTTACCTGCGTTTTGTCAATACTTATTTTGAATTTTTTAACAATTATTTTTTCTTAAATGTATTTTATGCTTTGCAGCTTTTTTGAAAAATTATCTTCTTATTTAATATTCAATATTCCTGCTTAGTTATCGGTTACATCTCGATAACCGGGTTCATTCTGAAATATTCCATGAGAAGCTCGACCATCTCAATGTTGATTTCCTTTGCGATGGTACATTCCTTATACATAGGATATTCTCCCGCTCCGCTTGCGCGGTAATTGTTAAGGCACAGTGTAAACATCTGCTCGTCAGTCACAGGTGTACCCTGATACTCGAGCTTTACTATGCGGCTTCCGAGCGGCTTTGAAGGGTCAATCTTGTAGTCAACGCCCGCAAAGTAATCATAGTTGTAATGCTCCACCTTAGGGCTTAAAAATTTATCGGATATCGTGAGCTTTCCGTCGGCATCGTAGGCAAAGTACTCTGCACTGCGCTCCATGGCGAGGCGGAGATTTTTTCCCGATATGTTAAACACCACAAGCGTGTTCGGGAAAGGATAGGTTGCGATAATGTCTCTCGTGCTCACCTTTTCCTTGAAGCCCGCGATGTCGTTGGCAAGACCAACTGCGGAAATCTGTGCGCCCGAGAAATATAGCTGTACCCTGTTGATGAAATCCGCAATCGGGGTTCCGTTGTACGCCATGTCGAGCTTGTCCGATGGGAGGAGCGGGCGGCTCAGGGTTCCGATAGGCTCGTTTAACCAGTCCTGCACCTTGTTCTCGTAGTACATATATTTCTCATAGAGAAGTTCACCTGCACAATTCGAAGCTTTTGAGACAGTAACGGTTCTTGCTGTTTTAGCAAGCTTATAATCTGCCTTGATTTTTTCAGAGGTTACCATAATATTGTTATCGTCAACTACATCTATCTCTATAAGATGGTACTCCTTGGCGGCATCAAGCGGCTGCACAACATAGGTCTTATGCCCTGTGGTCTTGGAGGTTATGAAACGTCCGTCGACCGACATATGCTGATGACCTGTCAGAAGCACGTCGAAGCCTAATTCCTCACAAATCTTGTAGCCGATGTTCTCCGTCGAGTCGGTGAGTCTCTTTCCTGTCTCGAGGTCAGCCTCGAATCCGCCGTGGTAGATGCAGATATTTATATCTGTCCTTCCTTTGAGCTCCTCGAGTGCCTTTTCTGCCTCAACAAAAGGGTCGACAACCTGCACGCCGACAAGGTTTTCCTTTTTCTCCCACACATTTACATAATCGGTGACTATTCCGACTAAGCCGACGCGGAGCCCGTTAGGCATAACCTTGATTTCATACGGATAGAGATGGTTGCCCGCATCGTCGAGGACGTTCTGGCATACGCAGTGCCCCTTGTGATTGTCGCGGTACTCCTTCTGGTATTCGAGCCCGTAATTGAAATCATGGTTTCCGAGTGTATAATAATCATAGCCGCAGTCGTTCATAAGCTCTGCAAGTATCTTTGAGCTCTTTGGGACATGATTAGTAAAGTATGAAAATGCGTTTCCCTGGAGCACATCGCCGCCGTCGATTATGAGTGTGTTCTCATCTTTTTTCCAGTTTGGCACACAGGAGAACAGACCGACGTTCTTCTCTATCATATCACCGTAGGTTGTCGGGTAAAAATATCCGTGTGTGTCGGAGGTGAAATAAATTCTTAGTTTCTTATTTTCCATAGTAAATCTCCATTCTGTCGTTTATGGCAATATTATTTGATAAATAATTTGTCTGCTTACCTTATAATATGGCTTTTTATTTTTCCTATAGATATATATCTGTCGAGCACATAGCGGATATCGGTGTTCTCGGGCGCGTCCGTCACAGGCTGCCCGTCGGCAGTGAGCGAGAAGGAACCGTCCGCAAAATCCTCCCTTATGTAGTGATCCGTGTAGTACTCCATCTGTGCAGGCTTGGCGTCCCATATGATGCCCTGAATCTCATCGACCGCACAGCCCGGGAAGTTCACGTTCCATATTTCACTTGTGGCAGGCATGTTGTCGAGAAGCTCCTTTGTAATCGGGAGTATGTACTCATCGACGGCATCGTATACGTCATTCATTTCCTTGGAAAAGGCTATCGCGGGGATACCAGCCGAGAGCGCCTCCATACAGGCTCCGACCGTACCTGAATACAAAATATCGTAGCCGCAGTTGTAGCCGAAATTAATTCCCGAAAACACGATGTCAGGGCGCTCAGGCATAAGATGGTAAAGTGCCACCTTAACGCAGTCGGCAGGCGTTCCGCTCACACTGTAAGCGCGCACGGCAGGAACCGGGAAAGCCACTGGAGTGACCTTCATATCCCCTCTCACCGTAATCTTCTGTGACATGGCGCTGCACTGGTCGTCAGGGGCGACAACCCATACCTCACCGAACTTGGCGGCAAGCTTGGCAAGTCTCTTAATTCCTTCTGACGTGATACCATCGTCATTTACAACTAATATTCTCATATTTTAGATTACCTTTCATGTTATATAATTTAGAGCCGCAATTATTAAGAGCGGCAACTTCATTTCATGCGAAACTTTTATTATCATAACATATAATCGTGCCCAGCACAATCACACTTTCAAACTTAGAAAATCAGAAAAGAGCCGTCACCATGTAAGGCGGCAGCTCTTGTATCTTCTGTCCTATATCCTCTATCTTGTAATTTCTGTCTTTAATCAAACTATATTTTAAACCTTATTTATAAGCCTGTATTTAAAATATATAGTTTTATTAAATTTATCCGAGCTTCGTCACCACTCCGTCCTTAAGCTCATACGCGTCGCCGTACTCTGGGAGGATACGCGTTCCTGCCTTGGAGGAGTTGACCTGCTCAGGGCG
>CAMEEX010000099.1 GCA_945915235.1 uncultured Clostridia bacterium
CCTATGACTGGAACGGAAACTTTGTGTATATGCAGGGTGATGGGCATATGGCACATTAAATACTATAAATTATTACGGATTGGGGGAATAGGGCTATGAAAAATCTAAAAAGAACTTTTATAATACTGTCTGTACTTTTTATGATTTTTGTATCGATTGATACAATTTGGGCGTATAATATGGTTTTCGATAAAGCTATGGTTCAGGAAGTAGGAAGTCAGGGAAGAGGTCAATGTTTGGCGTATTCATTGGCATATTGTAGAACAATTTTAGATGGATATGTACATAGTGGTGATGAATATTGGAGAAATAATCAAGCATATGCGTCAATGGCAGATTACCAATCATTTAACTCCTCCGATAAGCAAACTGTTCTGAAAGAAATATATAATGAAATTAATGCAGGAAGACCTGTATGTGTTCATATCATAGCTGGTATAGAGTATAAAAAAAACTGTTGGGCGAATAGCACAGCAGGACATTGGGTTGCAGCGGTGGGATATAGGGATGGCGCTAATCCAGATGATTTGAAAGATAGTGATTTTTATGTAATAGATCCGGAAAATTGTGACTATTTATATTTGTATGATAATTGTATTTCGGTTGGAGAAAATGCCTTGAAGGTAAGCAATTCGGGAACTGGTTCGGGAGGTATATTTAAAGATGTATATTCTGAAAATGTCACAGAGACCAATGCAGTTATAAAGGCGACTTTAAGAGAGCCAAGATATATAACATCGGCGGGAATATATTTTGGAACAGACCCTTCTAACATGGATAAAATAGTAGAAAATACAAATGTAAATGCAGTGGCTTTAACATATGATGCTAATAAATGGGTAGGGAAACTTATACCAGGAATAACTTATTATTATGAGCTATTTATAGTTTCAGCGGGAATTGAGTATAAGACTGATATTAATAGTTTTGTTACACGAGATAACGAAAGTCCAGAAATCGATTTTGCAGAAATTATTGATGTGTCATCAACAGGTTATACAGTAAGGTGCAAAGTGAGTGATAATGGTAAGATTGCTAAAGTCTGTTTTCCAACATGGACAGTTGAGAACGGACAAGATGATATAGTGGAAAATTGGCCTGTTAATGCAGCGGTATATAATGTTGATTCTGAGGGATACTATGTGTTTAGAGTAAATATTTCTGATCATGGAAATCAGAGGGGAGAGTATGTTACGCATATATATGCATACGATATGGCAGGGAATCAAAGTGACGGAAAAGAATTAAGATATGATTTTACTTTGCCGGTAATTGAGGTTGTTGATATTATTGATGTTACGTCATTAGGTTATACAGTGAGGTGTAAAGTTAAAGATAACCAAAAAGTGCAAAAGGTATGTTTTCCGACATGGACTACAGATGATGGACAGGACGACATAGCAGAAAATTGGCCAATTAATACCGCTATATACAATGTTAATTCGGAAGGATATTATGTATTTAGAGTAAAAATTTCAGATCACGGGAACCAATCGGGTGAATACATTACACATGTCTATGTATATGATTTAACAGGAAATACAAGTGATGCCCAAGAGTTTAGATGTAATATACCAGCAGCTCTATCTGAACCCGAGATAGACATGGATGCCGACACCTCGAAGTACTACAACGTCACGACCAACGGCGGCTCATGGGACGGAACACATTATTACCTTCCAAGCGGTCAGATGGTAAGGAATTCATTCTTCAGCGAGGGAACATATACCTATTATCTTCAGGCAGACGGAACACCTATGAAGGACAGGCTTACATATCACCCGGACGGAGTGCATGTAATATACTTTGATGCCGATGGACATGAGGTGTTCAGCGATTTTGCCCATATCTCTAAGAGCATTGCGGGAGCAGATGTAGATGACATGTGTTTCTTCAATGTATATGGATATATGTATGTAGACACACTCACATACGATAAGACGGGAACGAAGCTCTACTATGTAAACCCATACGGCGTGCTTGAGAGAAACGGCTGGTTCCAGTTCTCAGGACATGAGTTCGATGCGGGACTTGGGTTCTCGGGCAAGGCAGGCGGATATGGATATGCAAACTGGGATTGCAGTCTTATGGTAGATACTTACACCTATGACTGGAACGGAAAATTTGTGTATATGCAGGGTGACGGGCATATGGCACAGTAATTAGTTAGTATAGATTGATATTATGAGGAGGTCTCGGAATGAGGAAAACATTAAAAAAATTAAGTTTACTGATGATGGTCGTATTGGTTGTAACATTGCTTCCCATACAGGTTTTGCCGGTAAGGGCAGATGATGAACAGACACAGGTGTCATCTGATGTCTACAGCACGATTGATGAAGCTGTGGAGTATGTGAGGGAGCAGATGATTGCCAGGGTGGAAAGCATAACAGTGCGTATAAGCAAGAAATCAGTATCTGATGTGAGCAATACAGTTTTGGGATTTATGGATAAGGTGTTTGAATATAAGCGCGGTGGTTCGGGGCAGGCAGGGGATGCCCTTGCAAAAAGTACAGGCACATGGAGTTGTCAATATAGCGTGAATTCAGACGCAATTACAATGAACTTACATATTCGTTATTTTACTACTGCACAGCAGGAGGAACAGCTCACGGAAGCAGTAAATAATGCATTGGAAGGTCTTAATCTTGAAGGTAAGACAACCTATGAAAAAATAAGAAGCATATATGATTTTATTTGTGACAATGTCGACTATGATTATGACGGATTGAATGATCGTAATAATACAATAAAGTATACGGCGTATAGTGCACTTATCAATGGTAAAGCAGTATGTCAGGGTTATGCAGTATTGTTTTACAGAATGTGCATAGATGCTGGAATTCCGACGAGAATTATATCTGGTATAGGGAATGGTGGAGCACATGCATGGAATATCGTCGAAATTAATGGATATTATTATAATGTTGATGTAACATGGGATGGCCAGGAAAGCATTACAAGGCATGATTACTTTCTGAAAAATATGGCCAATTTTTCTGACCATGAAAGAAATGAAGAGTATTCTACGAATGAATTTAATGCAGCATTTCCAATGTCAGAAGATTCGTATATTGATTATAATTCGTTAGATGCTTCATTAAATGCACAAAACTATGACTATACATTTACGACGATAGATGGGACAAGGGTGAGTACATCAGCTTCAGGAAAACCTAAGTTGCTGGTTTTCTTTAGCAATGATATTACAAGTGGAAATATAATAAGTTCAATTGCTAATGCGGATTTCAGTGATACGGACATTATCTGTATAAATATTTCTCCAACAGGAGATACCGAAAAAACTGAGAATTTTCGCAACAATTACGGTAATGACAGCATGCAATTCTGTGCGTATTCAGCTGATAACAGAGCTGCAGAGTATGATTATATTAGTGGAATGGGAAGCGTACATATTCCTATTATAGCATATATCGATTCATATAATAATATTCAGATGGTTTCAGATAATAATGATGATGCGGAAATTATTAGAATATATGTTGATTATTATTGTAAGGGAATTAAAAATGAGCCTAAGCATAATCACATATATTCTGATGTGTGGTCAATGAATGAGGAAATTCATTGGCGTGTTTGTCTTGCAGAAGGGTGCGATGGAAGTATAGGCAATAAGGCAGAGCATATCGCCGGAGATTGGATAGTTGACAAGGAAGCGACAGTAAATGCAGAGGGAAGCCGCCACAAAGAATGTACAGTGTGCGGATATGTGATGGAGACAGAGAGCATAGACAAGTTAGAACCAATACATATTCATAGTTACAGCAGCGAGTGGACATATGACAGAACTAATCACTGGCATAAATGTACTGCAGATGGCTGTGATGGGACAGTGAAAGACAAGGCAGAGCATATCGCCGGAGATTGGATAGTTGACAAGGAAGCGACGGTAAATGCAGAGGGAAGCCGCCACAAAGAATGTACAGTGTGTGGATATGTGATGGAGACGGAAAGCATAGATAAACTTGTTCCACAGATAGACATGGATGCCGATACTTCAAAGTATTATAATGTCACAACCAACGGAGGCTCATGGGACGGAACACACTATTATCTTCCAAGCGGTCAGATGGTAAGAAATTCATTCTTCAGCGAGGGAACATATACCTATTATCTTCAGGCAGACGGAACACCTATGAAGGACAGGCTTACATATCACCCGGACGGAGTGCATGTAATATACTTTGATGCCGATGGGCATGAGGTGTTCAGTGATTTTGCCCATATCTCTAAGAGCATTGCGGGAGCAGATGTAGATGACATGTGCTTCTTCAATGTATATGGATATATGTATGTAGATACACTCACATACGATAAGACAGGAACGAAACTCTACTATGTAAACCCATACGGAGTGCTTGAGAGAAACGGCTGGTTCCAGTTTTCAGGCCATGAGTTCGATGCGGGACTTGGATTCTCGGGCAAGGCAGGCGGATATGGATATGCAAACAGTGATTGCAGTCTTATTGTAAATACAAATATATACGACTGGAACGGAAATTTTGTGTATATGCAGGGCGATGGACATATGGCACGTTAGAGTAGGTGGCTGGAATATAAATGAAAGATGATAATGTAAAGTTGCAAAATTAAAATATAAATGGAGCATATAGGAATGAAAAAACAATATGTACAATATAAATATTTTAAAAAAGTAACTAAAAATAAAGGAAGTTATAGAGAATGGAAAAGAAGAGTGTATACGGAAATAGCCAATAAGAATCGTTCACAGTTAGATGATTTAATTTTATATTATGAAGCACAAAGTATTAAAGTAAGTGAAGATAATTTAGATGTGGTAAATTTTTTGTCTTTATGCATGCAGATAATATTGATTCCTACGACAGTGATTTTGACGATTGTTCCAATGGTATATACAATCTATTGTTCAAGTACAATGGAATTTTGTCTAAGAGATAATATTGATAGTGAATCCTTTATGGATGTATTAAATAATGTGTCACTATATATAATGGGAAGTGTGGTAGATGATATATTTTATATGGCAATTATTGCATTTGGGTTTATTTTAGTAACTATAATAATTGATAATAGGTCTAAAAATAATGTTGCATGTAAAAAACAATATTACCAAAAACTAATAAAATTATTGAAAAAGGAAAGACATAAGAGAAAATAAATCAAAACAACAGACATAAACTGAAATGTATATATATTAAATTAAAAGGCTCTTTGTCAATAGTCGGGTAGATATTCAAAGGATACCTCCAAGCTATTGATAAAGAGCTAATTTTTCAACTATGTACACTAACAATTATTATAGAACCTTTTTTATGGACAAAGATGAGGTTTAATCAAGTCGTTGCTGTCAGCTTTGCCCATAAACAAGGAAATAGTTTTATCATCTTTGGCGTAGCCCAGACAAGAAATGCCGATGACAGAAGTGTTGCAATCCAACACAATGCATATACCAGCAATACTTCTATTGCTCCAAATGTACGACTGAGTGCAAATTTTGGAATAAATGTAAGCATGATAATATGGTGAGTCAAAAATATAGGGTAACAGAACTTGTCTATAAAGTGGCTAATAATTTCAATACCTTTTCCTTTTAAGAATGAGAATACAAAGGAGAGTATTAAAAAGCTGGAATATCCAACAAGCCAAATTCGTATCATTTGGTTCATGTTTGGAAAGTCAAATATTGCCAGTATTGCAAGTATGGCTATGGATGGAATCAGCATGTGCCAACGTGGTTTCTTAAAATATTGTATGAATATCATTCCAAAAAGTATCTCGGGTATGCGATGGAAGAAGTAAGCATCCACAGCAAGGTAGCAGTCAAACCAATTAAATGCACTTGAGATTGTGCTAAGTGTAAATATAATAAATGTCCATACAGGATGAGACAATACCAGTTTTTTCAGAAATGGAAAGATTATGTACATGACAATGATAACGGTGAGAAACCATTCTCCAAGAAGATAATAAGTTCCAGTATATACACCGACTTGTCCATCAATGCCAAGCAATGTGAAAAGAAAAGTACCATGGTTGATATCTTTGGCAAAGCCCGGATTAATGAATTCATTTGCTATGAAAAATATTGTAAAGGCAAGCCAGAACATAGGGTATATCCCGAGAAATCTTTTCTTGTAGTATGTTGCCAAATTGATTTCTTTTTCACCATATATGTACATAAGCACTGCACCACTTACAATGAAAAACAATGTGACACCATATGATCCAAGGTATAACCCGAATAGGCTATCGGGTAAAATATGTGTTTTAAAACTAATTTGTGCATATTCAAGGGTTCGCGTAAAGTGTATTGTGAATACCATTATTACGGCGACAAGTTTGATAAGATCAAGGTATAATAGACGTTCTTTTTTCAAAATGTAGGATCCTCCATAAAGTTTTAGTAGAATTAAGCATATATAATTATATACTATGTTATTGATTGATGCAAATGAATATTATATATAATTGTGAGTAATGGTAAGCTTTTTGATTATAGTCTATAAATAGTTGAAATGCGGAAAAAAAGGTAATATAATATTACATAATTGGTGTATTAATGGTATAATTATGACATAACACAAGGAGGTTGTTTAATGGGGATTAAGAGAAAATCAGCATTAGTTTTAAGTTTTATCATGATTTTTACGATGCTTTTTTTATTAAAAGCTACGGTAAATGTGAATGCAGGGAGTGTAGCGCATGTTAAGGCTACAGCATCAGATGTTCGTACTTCAGATAACGTTGAAGCCGGAGCACTTAAGGGGGTACAGGGCACGAACTTTGCAGATGCATATGATGATACAGTTGCGAATCTCAATATGGACGCAATGTTTTTGAATTGTGATATATCATGGTTTGTAAACACAAAGGGAATTGGTACCAAGGTTTATACAATGAACGACGGAACAAGCTATTATGTGGATGATAAGACAGAGGGTGGCATGCTTAAGGTTATTGATTACCGCATTAAGCAGTATCGTGAACAGGGGATTACCTGGAATCTTTGTCTTATGATGGGTTGGACCGATATTAGTGGTAACCATGATACAGGTATGGAGAAACTTATGTACAATCCGCAGTCTGGTCATTATTATTACACATGGAACGTGTCGGATGCAGAGGCGAAAAATGCTCTTACGGCCATAGTTGATTTCCTTACAGAGCGCTATAGTTATCAGGATACATTTGTACAGAACTGGTGGATTAACAATGAGGTTAATGTATTGAATGACAAGATTTACACAATGGATAAGCTTGATTCTAATGTGGTAGTTGAACTTGCGGTTAAGAGCTATGACTTACTTTATAATTCACTTGAGAAGAACAATCCTAATGCGCTTGCGTATGTTTCTGTAACACATGACTGGAATAACACTAATGAGGGTAAGGGTTTGTCTACACGCGAATTTATCCATGCTTTTGCTGAAGCAGAGAAGGATAAGGACTGGAATCTTGACTTGCATGCATATCCGCCGCAGATGCATGAACAAGTATGGACAAAGGAGAGTTCAGCATATTTAAGACATGATGAGGATACAGTATCTGTATGTGCAGTTAATCTTGAAGTCCTATTGAATTATATTAAAGATAATTTTGGAACAAATCATCGAATTATTATGTCAGAGCAAGGCTTTGATTCAAGCTATGGAATGGATGAGCAGGCTGCGATGATGGCATATACATATTATGCGGCAGCGAGGAATGAGATGGTCGATGAGGTGATTTTTACAACATATAATGATACCAATTCGGCAGGTCATGACTTTTATGATATGGGAATTGTTGATATTGATGGCAATAAGAAACCATCATACAATGTGTTTAAGTATATGAATACAAGTGAAGCATCAGCTTATACAAATTTTTATTTACAGAAGTTGAGTGAGTACACAGGAAGGACTATTTCATCATGGAGTGATGATATTTTATATCAGGTTCCTAAGACGAAAGATACACTTGCAAAAGCAAATCTTTATTTACCAGGGAGCGAGCAGACGGCTGGAAGCATATTTATTGGAATGAATACTGAGCCAACAAAAAATGAAATTGATATTGAGTACAAATGGTCTGTATTTGATTATCAGTCTGGAGTCAGCACTGAAGTACAGGGCTGGAAACTCAATGGTGAGTGGCTTCGTTGGTATCCGCCATACAATGGTAATTTTGAGATATATTGTACTGCAAGAGTTGCCGGCAATCCAGACTCTAAATTAGAGGCTCATGTCACCGTAGGATATAATGGGATAGTTTCAACAGATATATCAAGCGACTATGTTTATGCATCATCAGATACAAGAACATGGCCTGTATCATATCAGGGATATACATTTAACAGAGAGGATAATGGAGCTGTTAAATGTGTGGATTGTAATGGAAATAGTGTAATAAATGAGTTTAAGTGTGATGGAATATATACATATTATTTTCAAGCTGATGGCACAAGTATGAGAGAGCGCCTTACATATCATCCGGACGGAGTTCATGTAATTTATTTTGATCAGTATGGACATGAAGTATTTAGTGATTTTGCACATGTTTCCAAGTCGATTTCCGGTGAAACGGTAGATGATAACTGTTTTTTTGATGTATTTGGATATATGTATGTAGATATTCTTACATATGATAAAAATGGAGAAAAATTATTATATGCTAATCCATATGGGCGTCTTGAATGTGCGGGTTGGTTTACATTTTCAAATACGGTCAAGTGGGGAGATGGTACACCTTGTGATGGAATTGCAGGAGGCATAGGATATGGACAGGAAGATTGTACGCTTCTTACTAATACAAATACATACGATTGGTTGGGAAGACCATGTTATATGCAGGGAAATGGTGTAGCACTTTATCAGTAATAGTGTCAAATGGATTAGATGGGAGTAAAAATATTTTATAGGCAGGAAAATACATGGAAAAATCCCCCTTTCTTACAACTAAATACTATTCCTCCGGTGAGTTTGCGAAGAAAGCGCATATCACGAAAAAGACCATAAGATATTATGATGAGCACAATATTCTCAAACCTTCCTTTGTGAATGACAATGGAAACCGTTATTATACGGACGATGATTTTGTGCGGCTGCAGCAGGTGCTTTTTCTGAAATATCTGGGATTTTCGCTTGATGATATTAAGCAGATGACGATGCGTAGTGGTGATGAGCAGTATCTTGAGGAGTCGTTTAAGATGCAGCTTGGGCTCATTGAGGAGCGGATTGAGCAGATGGAGCTGGTTAAGATGTCCATTCAGAATGCCATGCAGGCTGTGGAAAATTCGGAGGAGGTAAGCTGGAGTGACATGCTCGAGCTTGTCAACACCAATACACTTGAGCAGAAGATTAAGAAGCAGTATATGAATTCCTCCAATATATCGGCGCGCATCATGCTTCACAATGAGTATTCGCACAATACACAGGGCTGGTTTGAGTGGGTGTACGAACAGTGTGAAATCAAAAAAGGTGAAAAGATTTTAGAGCTGGGCTGCGGAAGCGGGGCGTTATGGAGCAGGAATATTTGCAGACTGCCGCAGGTTAAAATAATGCTCACGGATATATCAAGTGGTATGATTAAGGACGTAAGTAAAAACCTCGGAGTGGATAAACATTTTAAATATCAGGTTATGGATGCTCACTATATTAATGCGGACGACGAGACATATGATGTGGTTATTGCAAATCATCTTTTGTTCTATCTTGAAGATTTGGATAAGGTTTTAAAGGAGATTAAGAGGGTTATTAAGCCGGGTGGAAGGTTAATTTGCAGTACATACGGAAAAGAGCATATGAGAGAAATCAATGAGCTTGTCACAGATTTTGATAATCGGATAGTCTTGAGTGCCGACAATCTATATAATATTTTTGGTAAAGAAAATGGAGAAAAAATTCTGAGAAAAAAATTTACCCAGATTGAGTGGAGACAGTATGAGGACTATCTTACCGTTGACTCAGCAGATGCGTTGGTCTCATATATTTTGTCGTGCCATGGCAATCAGAACATGTACATTGTGGATAGATATAAGGATTTTCGCACTTTTGTAAAAAAGAGGACGGACAAAGGCTTTCATATTACGAAGGATGCCGGATTATTTATTGCTAAAAAGTAATTGTTCAGACTTTTTAAGAAAAATGAAAAAGTACTTGCAGGTGCCCTAAGGGCACCTTTTATTATTGAAACAGAGTTAATGCAAGCAGCATTTATATGAAGCAAATGCTTTTTGCGAGGCTGAGAAACAGCAAAGAAAGGTAAAAGGTGATCAGAATGAGAACTTATCTTGTGACCGGAGGAGCCGGATTTATCGGTTCAAACTACATACATTATATGTTTAAGAAATACGGTGACACAATCCGCATCATCAATGTGGACGTGCTCACATACGCGGGAAACCTTGAGAACCTCAAGGATATCGCGGACAAGCCTAACTACACATTCGTGAAGGCTGACATCTGCGACAAGGAGGCAATCGAGAAGATTTTTGACGAGAACGATATTGACAGGGTTGTGCATTTTGCGGCAGAGAGCCATGTTGACAGAAGCATCAAAAATCCTGAGGTTTTCGTAAAGACCAACGTGCTCGGAACGGCAGTGATGCTCAACGCGGCAAAGAAGGCATGGGAGCTTCCTGACGGCTCATACAGGGAGGACAAGAAGTTCCTTCATGTATCGACCGATGAGGTGTACGGTTCACTTCCTGATGATGAGACCGCATTCTTCTATGAGACGACACCAATCGACCCTCACAGCCCATATTCGGCGAGCAAGGCTTCATCGGATATGCTTGTGAAGGCTTATATTGACACCTATCATTTCCCTGCAAATATAACCAACTGCAGCAACAACTACGGACCATACCAGTTCCCGGAGAAGCTCATTCCGCTCATCATCAACAATGCACTCTCGGGAAAGAAGCTTCCTGTGTACGGTGACGGCAAGAACGTGAGAGACTGGCTCTATGTAGAGGATCATGCAAAGGCTATCGACATGGTTCAGGAGCAGGGTGTTCTCGGTGAGCGCTACAATATCGGCGGACATAACGAGAAGCAGAACATTGAGATAATAAAGATTATCCTTGAGACACTTAACGAGATGCTTCCTGACACTGACCCTAGAAAGGCTCATATCAACGAGGAGCTCATCACATATGTTGCTGACCGCAAGGGACATGACAGACGTTATGCCATTGCACCTGACAAGATCAAGGCGGCAGTCGGCTGGGTTCCTGACACAATGTTCAAGGACG
>CAMEEX010000100.1 GCA_945915235.1 uncultured Clostridia bacterium
GTGAATTGCAGAGCGGTGACTGGAAATACACCATCAATGAGGATGGAACGGTCAAGCTGACAGAGTTTAGTCCAAGCAGCTATGATACAAAACCACAGATTCCAAGTGAAATTGATGGCAGACAGGTCACAATTATAGGAGAAGGGGCAATAAAGAATCGTACATTTGGCAGCTACGCACTTGAAATTCCTGAAGGAATTAAGAAGATTGAGAATGCGGCAATAAGTTGGAGTGGATTTTCAAAAATAGTTGTGCCTAAGTCACTTGTAGAAGTTGAGGGGCAGCCATTTCAGACAATAGATACTCCTATATATGGATATAAGGACAGTGTGGTTGAAGAGGTAGTCAACAATGGAGATTATGCAAGATTTTATTGCCTTGACTATGACTATCCTACGTCGGGAGACTATACATATAGAATTAATAATGATGGAACTGTGACTATAGTGAGCTACAATGGAAGCGCTACGGAGGTTGAGGTACCTGCTGCCATTGATGGCAGAGTGGTAACCAGAATAGGAAATTATGCGTTTTACAAGAATAATAGTAAAATAGTAAGCGTTAAACTTCCGGACAGCATCGTAAAGATAGGCGGTGGGGCTTTTTATAAGTGCAATTATCTTGAAGAGATAGACCTGCCTGACAGTATTACCGAAATCGGAAGATATGCATTTTGTGAGTGCAACAGCCTTTTGAGCCTGATTATTCCTAAGAATGTAAAGAGAATAGAGCCATATGTATTTTACCATTCTGTTGACTATTTGAGTGTGACAATCCCTGCAGGCGTGAACTATATGGATTATTCTTCATTTGTCTATGGCATTAAATGTATAAATGGATATGCCAATTCATACGCTGAGGAGTTTGCCAAGGCACATAATATAAAATTCAATGTCATCGGCACATATGAGGAAGTAGAGGCAGGAAGCGGAAGCGATGTCTCAACGGACGTTATCGCTGACGCAATCGCAAATGGCACAGAGCTTATATTTGAGGTCAAGGGAACAGACGGAAACCCTGTTGTAAAGTACACCTTCGACGGAAGCAAATTCACAAAGGCACCTGATGCCAACTTCAAGCTTGACGTGACCTGCGGCGAGAAGAATGAAGTTACGGATAAGGTTAAGGAGCAGTTGAATGTAACAGGTGATGACTCACTTTTCCTCTGCAATTTTGAACATTCGGGAGAGCTTAACGGAGAGCTTGAGGTCACTGTATATCCTAACTACGACAACGGAACAGAGTTAAAGCTGTTCTACTACAACGAAACTACAGGTGAGGCAGAGGATATGGGACAGACAGTGAAGGTTGTGAACGGAGAAGTTACATTTACCGTGACACATTTCTCGTCCTACCTTCTTGTAAAGACAGCGGATATTGTTACTCCGAGCGAGCCTGACACAACAGAGCCGGAGAACCCGAGTGAGAGTGAGCCGGAGACGACAGAGCCGAATACGGGCGAAAGCGAACCGGAGACAACAAACCCTGAAACGACACCAAGCGAGACACAGCCTGAGACCACACCGGGTCAGACCGAAACAGAATCTGAGAGTGGAAACTATGTTGCACCTTCAACAGGAGCAGGTACAGGCACAGCGGCAGCACTTGTCGGCGTGATGCTCATGGCATGCGGTGCGGCAGGAGTATGCATTGGGAAGAGAAGAAAGTAATCTGGAAAACAATTAAAAGGTTTGAATAATTACAAATCACAGCCATTGCGGAGATTAAGTTCTCTGTAATGGCTGTATTCAATCTACACAGGAAGTTGTGATTGACATTGGAGACATTTTATGGACAGGAAAAATAAGACAAGAAGGAACACAAATAACAGAATCGGGAACAGAAATAGTAAAAGCTCAGATAATAAAAAAAGAAAAAAATCGCGCTCGGCAGTTGTACCTGTAGCGGTGATTCTGGGGATAATTTTTACGGTGTGCATGGCATTTAATATTGTCCGTGAAATAGGTAAAAATAATCTGCACAAGGGTGCCGGTGTGGCTAAGGTATATGCGGAGAGCTTTTATGATAAAGCAACGGATATAGAATACGACGGAAAAATTTACAAATATAACAGTGACATCATAACATTTCTTGTCATGGGAATTGACAGCGATGAGAAGGTGCCGGAGGTTGACGAGAACACGGATTATTTGATGGGAGGGCAGTCGGACGCACTGTTTCTGTTCGTTATGAACCCGCATGACAAGAGCCTTTCGGTAATTGCAATCAACAGAAACAGCATGACCAACATTTACATGTGCGACAGAGCGGGAAACTACAAAAAAACGGGCTGGGCGCAGATATGCGTACAGCACGGTTATGGTGACGGCAGGGAGCTTAGCTGTACCCGCACGCGTGATGCCGTGTCGGAGCTTTTTTATGGTCTGCCGATTAATGCCTATGTCTCTATGCAGATAGGGGCAGTGAAATATCTGAATAACGCTGTCGGCGGTATAGAGGTGGTTGTACCGTCGGATTTTCCTGAGATGGGGTTTGTTGAGGGGCAGACGGTGGAGCTAGACGATGAGCAGGCGTATTTTTTCCTGCGGTTTCGCGATACGACCAAATTTAACTCCGCAAGCAAAAGACTTGAAAATGATAAGGTGTACCTGAAAGCATTTATGGAAAAGGTGTTTGAAAAGACGAAGAAGGACATAAGCTGTCCGATAAAGCTCTATAACATAGTTAAAGATTACGTCGTGACGGATATCACGGTCGATGAGATGACATATGTCGCCTCCGAGCTCTTAGGCTATCAGATGTCGGAACTTAAGTTTTACCAGCTTGAGGGTGAGATGGTTCATGGTCAGAAATACAAGGAGTTCAATGTGGACACCGAGGCGGCGAAGAGACTTATATTGCAGGTGTTTTACGAATGATTTTGCATGCCGCAATCTAAAAAAATTCCATATCCTGCCGATAAAAAACATATAGAGCATAGATAATTTGTGAATGGAGTCACATAGTATGCAGGGGGATATGTTTGAAAGTGAAACTTTCAAACTACCTATTAGTGGCAGTACTGCAGGCAATGCCCGCAGTATGCAGGGGGATAAACATGGACGTTAATAATTTACAGGCAGGCATGTCGGGAGTGGCGGCATCGGGCATGAGTATCACATGTACGAGAAGCTCGTCAAATTCCAAGTCAAAAAACGGAAAAAAATCATTGTCCTACAATCCTAAGGAGATTTCATCGCAGATACTGCGCGCTAAAAAGACGGTCGGCGCATCGCAGGCTCTGAGCCGTGCACGGGCGAAACTTGCGATGCTTAAGAGGGCGCAGGCGACGGGAGAATATGACTCGGCTGAGCTTGAGAATGCCATAGAGCATGCCAAGAGAATGATTGAGTGTGCGGACACGAAGGTGAACAATCTCAAGGAGGAAGAACGGCTCAGAAAGAAGGCTGAGGATAAGGCGGAGCGCGAGGTCGAGAAGCTGAGGAACGCCAAAAGGCTTGAGAACCTTAAAAAGAGAACTCACAGACAGGACGAGAACAAGGCACTTTTTGATGCCGATACCAAGTACTATCAGAAAGAGGCGGGTAATGTTGTGGGCGCGGCTGTCAATGCAGCTTCCTCGTCGATATCGTCGGCAGCAGCTTCACTTGAGCTCAGCTCAGCGTCAGGGCAGATGAGAAGCCTTGAGATTGCGGCATCGGCAATGTCGCAGGCGGGAGCGCAGGGGCAGGCTGTGAATGTGCTTGTGTAGTGCGGAGGTATAGTTTGCAATTATGGTTTTAGTGATGTTTATGGGTCAGTCCAATATGGCAGGCAGGGGCGAGGCAGAGAGTGCGGTTGTCTGCAGTGAGAATGCCGGCTATGAGTTTCGTGCGGTGACGTCACCGGATAGATTATACAGAATATCTGAGCCGTTTGGCAGGGACGAGAACAGGGCAGGCGGCATTGATGACGGTTCTAAGAAGAGCGGAGGAATGGTGACGGCATTCGTTGACGAATATCACCGACTTACGGATAGGAGCATAATCGCCGTGTCGGCGTCCGAGGGAGGAACGTCACTTGCACAGTGGAAGGAGAGACTGCTTCCCGATGCAGTGGACAGGCTTGAGGCTGCCAAAGCATATACGTCTGAACACAATATTCCAATAGAACACATATATATGCTGTGGTGTCAGGGCGAGACAGATGGGGACTTACATACGCAAAAAGCGCAATATAAGTCAGGTTTCCATGATATATTTGAAACAATGAAGAAGCATGGTGTTGAGAAATGCTTCCTGATTCAGATTGGTCATTACAATTATGTCAAGCACCCCGAAGCGAGGAAAAGAATTGACGGTGTCGTGCCGTCAGGACAGGATGAGGACTACGAGCTTATACGCAGGGCGCAGCTTGAGCTGTGCGGGGAGAACGAGGATATTATATTTGCAGGTACGTTTGCGGACTGCATTGACGATATGAAGGATACCTTTCATTATCACCAGAGCGCATACACCAAGGCTGGCAGGCAGGCGGCGAATGTGATGGCGAGGTATGACTGAATTTTAAGTATGGAGGATTGTATTATCTATGGAAAAACTACATAGACAGAACATGTTTGTTGTCATTGCCGGAATTGTAATGTTATCGGTCATGACGATAGTTGCATTTGGGTTTAATGCCATGGGATTTAGGAATATAGCAGTGCTTGTGGCTGCGGGTATTGCCGTTGTCGTATGCTGGAAGTTTGTGAAGAATGACCTTGCCAAAGCACTCTGCATCACGCTTATTCCGTCTCTTTCCACGATAGTGTACGCAGCATCATGTGGAGGAAATTCTGTTACATTTTTGGCAAATTATGTATTTCTTGCCATGACGACGATTTATTTTGACAGAAGGTATGTGTTGTATTATTCGATACCGACAGGAAGCATTGCACTTGTATGTGCATTGTTTATGCCGGAGATTATTGATGGAAAGGACTGCTCGCTTGCCGGTGCATTGACGAAGGTTGTTATTTTTATTTTTGTTGCTGTTGTGCTGGTAAATGCAACTGCAAGGGGAAGAGCTTTTCTTAAAAAGACGGAGGAAACACTATCGGAGGTGGAGAATAACAGTGCTGTAGCGATGGAGATTGCGGGAAATTTAAATGTTGCGATTTCTCAATGCAGAGATGGTGTAGAGGAGCTGGCTGCACAGGCAGGAACGGTTAACAGTGCGGCTGAGCAGATGGGGACAGTCATAGAAAGTACGGCAAACGCTACTATAGCTGTGACGGAACAAGTTAAGAATGCCACTGAGAAAATCGAACATAACCATGAGCTTGCAGGGCAGCTTGAGGAGAGCTTTTCTGCGGTAGATAAGGCGGTTGCGGCAGGACACGATGAGGCGATGAAGGTGAAGAAAAGCCTTATTGACATATCTGAGACGGTTGGCTCCGCAAAGAGTGCCACAGAGACATTGAACAAGGAAATGAGCACGATTACGGATATTCTTGGAGAGATTAATTCAATTGCGGCGCAGACAAATCTCCTCTCACTCAATGCATCTATAGAGGCGGCGAGGGCAGGCGAGCATGGAAGGGGATTTGCGGTTGTAGCAGATGAGATAAGAACTCTTTCGGAGCAGAGTGCAGGAGCAGCCGACAATATCAGGGATATTTTGCAGGGGCTTGCAGTGACAACGGATATGGTATCGGGCAAAGTTAATGACGGTGCAGGAGCAGCCGCAGAGGGTGTTGCAAGAATGGATGATATGTTGAACGTGTTTGGGAATATCAGAACCGCTGCAAGGGATGCGTCAACTGTCGTTGGAGAAGAATATGAAGTTATAGATTCGGTAAAGACAGGTTTTGACAATATTCATTCAGAGATAGAGACACTTATGGCGACCACGGAGGAAAATTCGGCAATGATAAGTAATATCATTGAAAGCATCGCCAGACAGCATGATTCAGTGGACACCATGAAGGAAGAAATAGTGAATATTGATGAGCTTTCAGGAAAACTGAGAGGGCATTTTGTGAACGCATAGTGTAAAAGGCTTTACAAATTTTTTTTAACGACATAAATATACTGCCATATCAAAAAAGTATTGAATTTTTATCGGTGTGGCAGTATAATTTTGCTGCTGAGTTAGATATGCCTAACAAAAATAAAATACAGCTAACATAAATATAGCATATCTAACAAAAGACAACATGGGCGGCTTCGGGGATAATTGACGACCCGTGTATGATTAAGAAATTGTTTTAATATGGGAGGAAGAGAGATGCTTGTAGAATTTAAAGATGTGGTTAAGACCTACGGCGAGGGTGAGGGAAAGCAGATGGCGGTGGATCATGTGAGCTTCACGATAGATGAGGGTGAGTTCGTAGTCATACTCGGGCAGTCGGGAGCCGGAAAATCGACTATTTTGAATATGCTCGGCGGCATGGACACGCCGACAGAGGGAAAGGTGACTGTTGCGGGCAGGGAGATTTCAGGAATGAATGACAGGCAGCTTGGCAGCTACAGAGCGGAGGTTATCGGCTTCATTTTTCAGTTCTACAATTTGCTTCCGAGCCTTACAGCTTATGAGAATATCGCCCTGACAAAGAGCATCGTGAAGAATGCACAGGACGCGGAGAAGCAGCTTGAGCTGGTTGGACTGTCAAAATGCCGCAACAAGTTCCCGGCGCAGATGTCCGGCGGTGAACAGCAGAGAGTGTCAATCGCGAGGGCGCTTGCGAAAAATCCTAGGATACTCCTTGGAGATGAGCCGACAGGTGCGCTTGACTCAGAGACTGGCATTATAGTACTTGAGCTTTTGCAGAGGCTTTGCAGGGAGGAGAAAAAGACGGTCATAATTGTAACGCACAATTCGGATATTGCAAAATGTGCCGATAAGGTCATAAGAATGAAAAATGGAAAGATAAAGGGTATCACGATAAATGAGAAGCCTCTGGATGTAAAGGAGGTTGAGTGGTAATGCTTTTTCGAAAAATGCTTAGGGAGTTCAAGGCTAATTTCGGACTTTTCTTTTCAATATTTTTGCTCTCGGGGCTTGCTATAGCTTTGTTCTGTACAATGGAAGGACATGTGCTTTCACAGGGAATAGCGAGGGACAAATACCACGAGGAGTGTAAGCTGTCCGATATATGGATGTATGGTGAGGGCTTCTCACAGGAGGAACTTGATACCATAAGGGGACTTGATTTTGTGGAGGCTGCTCAGCTTCGGATGTCGGTGACGGGCAGTACACCTGATTTTACCGGAGTGCAGGTCGATTTATTTCTTGAGAGAGAATGTTGTAAATACCCCGTATCTCGTGAAAGGTACAGAGTTTGATCCGACTGACACCGATGGCGTATGGCTCGCCAATGCCTTTGCGGTAAGAAGAGGACTTGATGTAGGAGATAATTTTACCATAGAGTACAACGGAGTTACATTTACCAAGGAAATCAAGGGACTTGTGGAGACACCTGAGTATGAGTACAGGCAGGCGGACGGCGATGCGGACGTATATCTTGAGAACATCGCGATCGCATTCATGTCTTACGATGCATTTCCTATCAGGGAGTATGTCACGCATCTCATAGAGAGCGGAAAAATCACCGCGAAGAAGGTTGCCGAGAACACAAAAATTCTCGATGAGAAGCTCGAGCAGCTAAAGGCAGCAGGGCTTACGGTAGACGACATAACACAGGATATGCTGCTCTCAATAGCTGAAAACATGAGCGACGAGAAGCTCGCAAAGATAATGCCGTACACACAGATGGTCATAAGGACGAAGGACGGCGGCGCACTCGCACACGAGGACGAGATAGCTGAGGCGATGGACTATGACTATTCTGCGATTATAGACCGCAAATCAGTTCAGGGACTTGTAAGACTCGACAGCGAGCTTGAGCAGCATCAGGCGTTTGCGTATGTGTTTGTTGTCATTTTTGTCGGCATAGCTGTGCTGGTAATCGCAACCTCGATGGGTAGAATTGTAGAGAAGCAGCGAACACAGATAGGTACGATGAACGCACTCGGTATGAAGAGGTGGAAGATAGTTCTCCATTACATAAGCTACAGTTTAATAGTATCCGTACTCGGAGTTATAGTTGGTCTTGCAGTGGGAGTGGGACTTGGTGCGCCTGCCATGATGGGTATGTTTGAACAGTATTATATAGTGCCGGGGCTTCACTCAGTATTTCACCCGATGTACCTTGTCATATCCGTTGTGATTGTCGCTGTGTGCAGCCTTTCATGTTTTCTTAGCTGCCGCAGGGTGCTCGAAATTAAGCCTGCCGAGGCTCTGCGCCCGGCTGCCCCTAAGCAGGGTAGAAATTGTATATTTGAGAAGCTGCCTTTCTGGGATAAATTATCATTTAATACACAGTACAATCTCAGGGACATATCGAGGGCTAAGCTTCGTACCTTCATGGGCGTTGTGGGAACCGCTGTCGGCATGCTTCTGATGCTCTACGGTGTCGGCTGTAATCAGCTTGTCGACATTATGAGTGATATTAATTTTAACAAGATATATACGTCAAAACATCAGATGAAGCTGTCGGCTGATGCAAAGCTCTCGGATATCGATGAGTTGGCTGATGAACTTAATGGTGAACTTGTGATGACGGATGCGGTTGAGATAGCCAAAGTAAAAAATGCCTCGTCATCCGAGAAAAAGAAGGAGACGCTAACCGTTCTTGAGGGAAAGGGGCTCTACAATCTGCTTGATGTTGACAACAATGTTACACAGCTTGTGCCGGGGACGGTCGGACTCAGCCGTAAGCTTGCCGAGGACATGGGTATCAAGGTCGGCGACACGATTTACTGGCATCTTTACAGCAAAAACGAGTGGCACGAGGCGGTGGTCGGAAGCATCTACAGAAGCTGCGAGACGCAGGGAATAGCCTACCTTCGCGAGGACTACGAGGCAACCGGGGCAGAGTACACACCGTTACTTCTTATGAGCGATGACGACAAGGCTGTTGATGCCGTTTCACTTAAATATGTGACAAGCGTGAATAGCAGGGCGGATATGATTGCGGCGTTTGAAAAGAGCATGGAGATTATCAATATTCTCGTCTATGTGATGGTGATATTTTCCTCAATTATGATAATAGTTGTACTCTACAATTCAGGCTCCCTCTCCTTCAACGAGCGCGTGAAGGAGCTTGCAACGCTCAAGGTAATGGGACTTCAGTCAGCGCAGATAAGACGCCTTCTCACGGTTCAGAATATCTGGCTTTCCATAGTGGGAACAATCATCGGAACACCGCTTGGCAATATCTCGCTCAACGCGATGATGAACAGCAACGGCGAGAACTTCGATTACAGCCTGTCCGTGCCTGTGATTGACTATATAATATCAGCCGTTCTTGTGCTCATAGTATCGATGCTTGTAAGCTTCATGTTCTCTAGCAGAATTAAGAAGCTTGACCTTGTGGGGACGCTCAAGGGAGTGGAATAGTGTGAAAACAGGCTGTTGACGTAAAAAAGGGGGTCCTACAATGAAAAAACGATTATTGTTACCGGTCATATGCATGGCAGTCCTCGCTCTTTCGGGCTGTGCGAAGAAGAGCGCGGGAAGCGCGGAGATTTCAACAGAGATGCACCACAAATATCTTGAGAGCTGTTCATGTCCTGCGGACGAAGATGGTGTGGTGAGAAAGCATTTAGACGGCTGTGAGGTTCCTAAGATAAGCGAGAAGGTCGAGATTGTGGCTGATATGTATACCTCGAACAGAATTACGAAGGACGGTTATGCGACCTACCAGTATGTTGTCACGGATAAGGAATATGCCGGGTATTTTGACAAGAAAAATCATATCAACATTCTCGATGAATACAAGGGTCTGTTGGAGGAGGTGCTCGCCACGGTATCGGCGCAGGATACAAGGCCAAGATGCATGCTGAACGTAATGTACATGCACGCACAGCAGGGGACAACATTCACCGAGGAAGGCATGAAGGTGCTTAACTTTAATGAGAACGACCCGAAGCAGGTGGCTGAAAAGGTCAAGGTAAAGAATATGAACGCCAAGAACATACGCTGTCTGGTGCAGAATTATTTTATCGACACTGAGGGCAATATTCTGTCGGATAAGATATCGGAAAAGTATTTTGGCGGGAAAAAGACGCTTGATCTGTCCAAGGAGCAGTTAGAGTGGGCGAAGCTTGCGGCGGAAGATGAGCTCAATATGTCATCGAGCTCCTTTGATGAATTTATGGAAAATTATTATAATGCGCTGACAGACGGGCAGATGAAGGTCTGGAATGAGATATGGGGAGTCGAGTACTGATACTTCATTGAAATTCCCTATTATAAAAATATTAAAATCCGCACTTGACATTCCGCTGTAGGAGTGCTATATTCTTTATAAATTTAACAGACTAAACCGTTGAAGCGAAGGTAAAGGTGATTATGCTCCTACAGAGAGCCCACGTTGCTGAGAGTGGGTAGAACACAGGTCATCAAGTGGATCGCAGAGGGCACGGAACAAAGGCTTATATCGTGTGCAACATAACAGAATGTACATATTGCCGAGTATTTCGTGACGTGCGGGCATACGTCAGTTGCCGGGGATATGACTGTATCCTGATAAGTGCACAGCATGGCTGTGAAGCAAGGTGGTACCGCGGATTTGTAAATTCGTCCTTGGCAGAGAAGTAATTCTCTGTCAGGGACTTTTTGTTTGCAGAAAACTCAGGAAGATTTGGACAGCATAAGGACGAAAGGAGATTACCATGAAAACAAACATTTCTTTGGAAGAGGTGAAGAAAATAGCCTCTGAGGGCGGCTACGACATCGTGCCTATATGCACGGAGCTCTTGTCGGACATTAAGACGCCGGTGCAGGTTTTAAGAAACCTTATGAAGGTTTCCGAACACTGCTATATGCTCGAGAGCGTCGAGGACAATGAGCGATGGGGCCGCTATTCATTTCTTGGTTTTGAGCCTAAGTTCATAATAACGTGCAGCAACGGAAAGATGAGGGTCGGAGATGAGGAGTTTGAGACCGACAACCCGGATAAGCACATAAGGGAAGTGCTTTCAAGGTACAAGAGTCCGGTGATTGAAGGGCTGCCTTCATTTACGGGAGGGCTTGTCGGATATTTCTCGTATGATTACCTCAAATATTCGGAGTCGACGCTGAGGCTTGACGCGAAGGACACGGAAGGGTTCAAGGACGTCGACCTGATGCTGTTTGACAAGGTGGTTAGTGTATAATTTTAATTGGCAAAAATAAAGGGAAGAAGTAAAATACCTCTTC
>CAMEEX010000101.1 GCA_945915235.1 uncultured Clostridia bacterium
TATATCATTTAGGTATTTGACAATATTATATACATATGTTCCTATACCTGCTCTCTGCTTCTTCAAAGGTCTGGCATCTATACCAATTTTCATTTCTTACTTTCCTCCATAAAAAGGCTCATCTTATAGCCAAGGGCAAGCACCATCCACAAATTGATTGCCGTAGGCGGCAGCCACAGAGCTCCCTCGACAAACGCTATGATGATATACACCACAACTCCATGTAACATACCCTTTAAGATTTTTGACTCCTTAATGTGTTTTCCTATGTATTTTACCAAAATATATATTATCGGTCCTAAGAATGCTATAAGTCCGGCGACACCGCCTATCATGAGTATACAAAAATACGCCATCTCATAGCTGCTTCCCCAGTATGATGTGAGACCATACGGGCCAATAAGTATCCACTCTGTCTTTATCATAAAATAGTTGATAAGCTGGTTCATGGATTCCGAACGTCCGGAAAGGTCATTAATATTCTTGAATGTAAAGGAGTCCCTGAAGCGTTCACCTATCTGCGGAAACATTCCGAGGAATATAGCCGCAATCACCGGAATGACAGCTATCACAAGGCAGGCAAACTGCACTTTTCTGCCGTCAGCCCACTTTCTGTTCACCACGACAACTCCCTTTATGAACAGGTAAATGATTATTCCGACCCAGCAGGTCTTTGAACCCGTGAGAATACAGAAAAGCACAAAAACAAGCATATATATATTGCGCCAGGTCTTGTTCTCTATGCTCTCGAATATCATCGGGCAGAATAACAGTATATTTACTCCGAGGAGATTTCCGTTCTGGTACGTCGACACGGTCTTAGAGTAAGTCACTCCCTCCTGAACACCGTTATACTTCTCGGCATACCAGTTAGTGCTCGAAATGTAGTCCGTATAGTTGACCGTGAGTCCGGGAATTGAGAATTTTTCTATTCCAAATGCCGCCTGAAGAAATCCGAAGATAAATACAATAATCGTTCCCCACATCAGCATATGTATTATCCTGTCAATCTGCTTCTGTTCCGTGATAAAATAATTTATCACAATGAAAGTGAAAGGATATACAACCAGAGGTACAAAAAAGCCCACCCAGTCGGACAGCCCTACCCTGCCGCCTATCATCGTGAGCATAAATCTGATAAGCCAGTAGATACAGCCTAAAATGACAAGCCTCTCAGCGCTTGAGAATACGAAACACCTTCTCCACAGCACATAGAATAACCACATCATAATAGTTGCGAGCAGGAATACATTTCCAACAGTGAGCGGAATTCCACCAAGCTTTATACCCGCCTTTGGGAATGTCACATTAATAAATATCATTATAAAAAGCAGCACGCAGCTTACCTTATAAAATGTTGACTTTTTATATATCGTCTGTTCAGCTTCTTGCTGAAAGTACTTCATATCCTTTACCACCTTATTCTAACCCTTTATTTTGTCAAACGCTGCCTTTGTCGCATTCACAATCTTCTCCGGCGTGAACATGTGTGCGCGCTCATATCCCCTCTCAACCAGTACCCCTGCAAGTTCATCATCGCCGAGCACCTTCTCCATAGCTGCCCTTATTGCATCGGTGCTGTAAGGGTCAAACATGTATGCCGCATCGCCAACCACCTCAGGCAATGAGGAATTGTCAGAGCATACGACCGGAGTACCGCACGCCATAGCCTCAAGCGGCGGAATTCCAAATCCCTCATAAAGTGACGGAAACACAAGCAAATCTGCGAGATTATAGAAGTCTACCAGCTCGTTGTCAACTATTATTCCCGTTCTTATAACGCTGTTCTCTATGCCAAGTGACTTAATCTGAGGCGTCAAATCCTCGCTGTCAAACGCTTTTCCAACCAGCACAAGGCAGGTGTCCTCCCTATCCTTCATAGCCGCATATGCCTCAAGAAGCCTCGGAAGGTTCTTATGCGGCTTGAGGTTACCGACATACATAATCACCTTCTTGTCCCTCGGCAGTTTATATTTATCTATAAGATACTCTACATCGCGTCTCTCCCTGTGAACAAACTTACCATCCACTGCATTGTAGACCACAACAATCTTATCCTTGTTTACCCTCTTATAGAAGTGCATTATGTCCTGCTTAGAATTTTCCGATACCGTAAATATAACCTCAGCCTTGTGAACTGCGTAGCCTATCAGCCACTTGGCATACAGATATGCTGCCTTGTTCGGAAGAAACTGCGGAAGTACAAGATGTGTCAGATCATGTATCGTGACCGCGAGCCTGCCGCGGTAAAATACAGGCACATTGTAGTGCGGTACATGCAACAGCTCTGCTCCGCTCTCTTTTAACTCCTTTAGCGGAAAATGAAGCTGTTCGCCTGCACCGTATATCTTGTCACCGTAATTGATAACCGACACACTCTTATCATATTGTAAAATATCCTTCTCATTTCCGAGTGCGATATCATAAATTCCCTGTCCCATAAGAGTCTTAATATAAGTTCCTATTCCTGACATCTGAATCATACGGGCATCAATCGCGATTTTCATATTATCTGCCTGCTCCATTTCTCTCATTATATTTCTCTTCGACAAACGCCTTTATCCTCGCTTTGAAAACCTCATCATCAAACTTTTCCGCATGCGCCCTGAGAGCCTGCTTGTCAAAGGTCATATTTTCAAAACGTTTGAGTGCCTCCACAAGTGACTCCGTCGTCTGCTCGTGGAAGAATGTTCCGGTAACGCCCTCGACTACTGTTTCAAGCGCGCCCCCCTTTCCATAGGCGATAACCGGTCTGCCGCTGGCCATAGCCTCAAGCGGTGTTATTCCGAAATCCTCCTCGCCCGGGAACAGGAATGCTCTACAGCCTGCGTACAGCTCCTTGACATGAGCGTCGTCCACTCTGCCTAAAAGTTCCACTGTAGGTCCCGCGAGCGCCTTAAGTCTCTTATAATCAGGGCCGTCACCTACAACCTTGAGCTTGAGTCCCAGCTTGTTGCATGCCTCTATCGCAATGTCAACTCTCTTGTACTCCTGAAAACGCGATACCACGAGAAAATAATCCCCATCGTACTCCGATACCTGAAAAAGCCTGCATCTCACAGGAGGCGGGATAACTATAGCCTCCCTTCTGTAATGCTTTCTGATACGCTTCGCCACGTTCTCCGAATTGGCTATGAAGTAATCGACTCTCGCCGCACTCGCATAGTCCCAGACACGAATCCATGTGAGAAAGTAGTTCAAAAGCTTCTGTACAAGCTTTCCCTTGCCGGACATCTTGCCTGCATACTCGTAGGAGAACTCCCACGCATATCTCATAGGTGAGTGGCAGTAACATATATGAATGGCATCCGGATGAGTTATAACTCCCTTGGCGACACTCGAACTGCTGCTTAACACCATATCATAGCCTGTCAGATCAAATGACTCGATTGCCGTAGGCATAAAAGGAAACAGTTTTCTGTGGTTCGTGCATTCCTTCTTTTTCTGGAGATGTGAAGTTATGATATTGGCGCTTTTAAGGGGCTCCTCCATCTTACTATGATTACAAATCAATGTATATATCGGTGCCTCAGGGTACAACTCAACAAAATCCGACAATACCCTCTCAGCGCCCCCCATCGTAGGGAGCCAGTCATGCACTAAAGCAATCTTCATTATATTCCACCTCAGTAATAATTATTTGCAAAGTATATATCCTAACAAATTACCGTCAACGGTATTGACTCTTGAGAGTGCCGTTTTGATCGTGTGTATCTCATCAAAGCCACCGTTAACCATAATTATTATTCCCTGTGCGTCGGCGATACTTCTTGAGGTTTCAGCACACACCTCAATACCATCAACACATGTAAACTTAACCTTCTCTGAGGATGCCGTATCTGCAATTCTAATCATTGCATCCTCGTTTTTCTGCTTTCCGACCGTCGTGAAGAGGACACTGTCAACGCCCTCCTTTTCACACATCGCACCGATAGAAGCCGCGGTGACATCCTCTGAAAGTTTATCGCCCTTCTTGAACTCTCCAAGGAACACTCCATTGCCATCGAAAAATCTCTCAAGTTCCTCCCTTGTTCTCACCTTTCTGTCACATATCGCGATGACAAAGATAATGAACAGACCGATAACAAAACCTACCGCTCCCTTGATGATTGTTGACATCTTAAATATATTGGAAAACTGAAAATCATACTTCTTAACCTGACCTAAAAGCACCGCATTATACTCAGCGTACTTCTCTCTTGTTGCAATTACGGAAGCCTCATCCGGCTCAATATATGTGTAGAAGCCGTTTACCGGAACTCTGAGTGTAACCGTAGGCTCGGATACAACCTCACAGGTAATATACGGATATAAGCGTTCCATCTCCTCCGCGAGATACTCCGCTGCAGCCTTCACACCGAGACGTATTCTCTCGACTCCACCAAGACCCGCATACGCAATTCTCATCATCTGATCGTTCTGTCCTGCCACCTGAAACACATCGTACTCGTTATCTCCCGGTGTTCTCTGGTTGGTTACAAGCTCCGAAAAACCTGCCGCCGTAACCGCCTCATTGACTGCACTGTAAAAATCCTGAGATGCCGCAATGCTTATCGCATAGTTAACGGCATTAGCGTTGACTGTCTGGTACATGGAATAATCAGGTGTCTCGTCGATACCTATGCTCTTGTAGTACTCCTCAACATTGACCGTGTACGAGATATCTACAAAACCGCTGTGAATTCTGTCCGCCTCATTATCAGCTATAATGACAGGTGACTTCTCAATGGTGCTCTCATCGTTCTCAGCCTCGCTGTACTTGAGTGAGCTGTTGTATGTAGCTGTACCGTACACGAGCATAACAGCCATAATGGCAACCGCAATCCACCAGAACTTCTTAAAGTTGTCCCACAGGCGGTCAAAACTTACAAATACCATGTCTTCTTTTTTATTGTTTTCCATACAAAATCTCCTTATTATTTATCTTACTCTTTATACGTCCCTGCCCATACGGACCGTATATCTGAGTTATTATAACACATTTATATCTACTTTCCAATAAAAATCTTAATATATGGTGTCACGGAACGCACACATGCCGTCAAAAAACCGAAATTTTTGTGCAGATAGTGAAACCAGTCCTTGAACGGAAGTCCTTTAAAAGACTCCTTTAATTTTATTCTCTTTCGTATCCCAAGTGTTGTGTCCTGCCAGCTTCCCTCTACCGGATTGTCGTTGCACGTTCCCACATACTCCGGCATGACATATATTCTCTTTCCCATGCGTGTTATCCTGAAACCGAGGTCAAAATCGCCCATGCTGTGCTTATAGTACGGGTCAACATTCTTCACGGTTCTCATAATATCCATCGGTATAAGCGTACAGTTTGCATTGAAGGTAGTGCATACCGTATCAGGACTGTCAGCTCCTATCATCGTATATCCAATGCCCCTGCTGTTATAGAGTATGCCGCCATACGAGAATTCTCCCTTATCGGAGCAGGTCGGTCCGACAATCACGCTGCCCTTTTTTTCAGGGTGCTCCGCATAATCGACCAGCCCGTCAATTATTCCGGGTGCAAAATCCACATCATCATTCACAAGGAGCATGTAGTCATACTCAGCCGTACTCTTCATGCCCTCGTCAATTCCGCGGTACATTCCACCATTCCAGAACAGCGTCGGCTCAGCATTTACAAGCTGCACATCGGCGTAATGAGCCGCTTTAATCTCATTTGCGGTTCCATCAGTGCTTCCCGCATCCACAACTATATAGTGATACGAATGTTTTGTATTCCCGTCATGCAGCTTTGCAAGACAGTTTACAGTCTTATTTTTTCTGTTGTGACAGGTCATAACTACAACTATTTTTGACATGTCCGCCTCCTCTTAATCAGCTTTGCAAACGGAACTTCAACCAAGTGATGAAGCAGTGCCGTCATAACCACCGTAGCCGACAGCACTATCGCAAGGAATGGTGCATATCCAAGATACATAACATGCTCGCTGAAGTACTCGGTGAGCTCTATGATTGGCATATGTACAAGATACACCGTGAAGCTGTACTTTGAAAAAAATGAGAACAGTCCTCCAAGCCGCTGTGTCCTGCCGCCGTATGTGAAATCCTTCATCGCGAGTATGAACGCAACCGTCAGAAGCGACCATATAATTCTGTTGAAGGTGTCCTCCCTCGCAGCGAGAAAGCATGCAAGCGCCGCGATGACAAGCCTCATATAATTCTTGTCTTTTCCCTCCCTAACCGCGTACCATGCCACGGTTCCGAATGCGAAGGATGTCAGATTAAAGACCGCACAGTCGCCTGCCGTCTCGGCAGCCCACGGCACATTGTATCTTGTGAGCATCGCATAATACACAGCCTTATAGCCGTATGCAAAAACCGTCACTGCGACAAGGAAAACAAGCGATGCTCTATAGCTCTTTATATATTTTCTTATAACCGGAGCAATTAGGTAATAGAGCATGAAACAGCTCATAGTCCACAAGCCCCAGAGATCATTCCAGTGATAGTACTCGGCTGACGGCACAATCCCGTTAAGGAAGAGAAAATATCTCACCCACCCTATTCCGAGCATCGTATCCTTCGGCATCTGTCCAAGCATCAAATCCCACACTATAATCGCGAATATAATGATTACATAATACGCAGGTATTATTCTTGAGACTCTCTTGATAAAATATTCTTTCAAAGAACTGCTGCTCTCAACCGACTGCATAATGAGATATCCGCTTATCACAAAAAATATGCACACTCCAAAATTGAAATGCCTGAACATCGAGAACACAAACTGCGGCTTCGGAAGGTTTCTGAATCCGGCAAAATGTATCATAAATACCATTGCTGCCGCGAGCACTCTCAGCATGTCGAATACCGGTCTGTTTATTGTGTTTTTCATAGCTCCGGAGCTCTGCTTATCAGCCATTGTCCTTTTCTTCCTCCCCGTTCGTCTTTACCTCCCAGTAGCAGGCATTTTCAACCTTCTTGGCACCGCTTGGTATCTCGCTCTTGTCAGGATACACCCAGTTTTCATTGTACATAAGATGCGTGTCCGACTCGTCCCAGCGCCTACCCTTTATGCCAAAGAGTATCTGTAACACGCCTCCGAGATGTACCGCCTGCTTTCCCATCTTCTTTATGTGGGCGGCAAGCGGAAAACCGTAAGCGCCGCAGCCGATTAACGCCACATCAAAATCAATCTTGTCGCACTCATCGCACATATACTGCAATGCATCAAACCAGGTCTCAAATCTGTCGTCAGTCGCACTTCCGCTTGTCTGAACCGCCTTCAATGTCTTTAGCTCGAAATTCGGGAGAAGCCCTGGATTTTCAAACAACCTGTCCCTCTTCTCATACTGTTTTCTTATCGTGTCCTCAAACGGATGTATCACGAGAACCTTCCTGCCCGCGAGCGCCTCGCTCCACGGCGAGCCCATCGTGTTCCACGGCTCGAGTGCCATAAGCGGACTGACGCTCTTTATGCTCTCACAATATTTCTTTATATAATACTCCTCGTAATTCACGAGCCAGCAGCCGAGCACATCCACCTCTTTGCATGCGTCCTTCATCAGCTCGTTAAATCTATAAAGAAGCTTGGCGTCCTTCGGAAAAAATCCCGCACTCTTGTCAAGAAAATCTATCGCCCGCTCCATCTTCCCGGCATCGTCAAACTCTGCACTCTGCATGGCAAACACCTCAAAACCGCCGAACCTTCCCGCCATGAACGGTCTGCCGCTTAGCAGCTCTTCCTTAATGAGATTGTTCATATCCGACGGCTTCACAATTTCGACTCCCGCGTACTTCCTTATTAACCTGCAACTAAAAATATCAAAGTGAAGCTTGTTGTACAGCGCGCCCTTCGCGCCGTAGTACAGCCTTTCAAATTGACCTGCCATATTCTACCCTCTGCCTTTTATTAATCTTTTTAACTTGAAAATCCACAGAAAATATATCGCAAGGACATACTTGTATTTTCCCTGAACATACTCATTTTTCATAACCGCGCCAAGCTGAGTCCTCAGCTCATCCTTGAACCTTCGCATTATATTCCTGTAATCATCGTATCTGTAGTACTGACACTGTAGATAGCCCGAGAGCAGCGAGTCATAGTAATTAGCCATAATCCTCTCTGCTTCCTTCACAAGCCCGTTTTCAGTATAAATCGAAGCCATTTCCTTCCACATATCGATAAGACTAAGTTTCTTTATCGAGCGTGCCTGAGCCATGGCGCTGTCAGGATTATCCTTGCGGTAAAAGTAGAGCTTCCTGTCAATCACGACGGCGCTCTGTGCCTTGGAGAAATAGTCGGCATTCACGAGCAGATCCTCTCCGTAAAAAATATCCTTTCGAACCTTATAGGTCTGCCTCATAAGCTCTGTGTCAAAAAGCTTCGCCCATAACGCCCAGCCGAAGGAAGCCTCCCTGTTCTCAAGAAGCGCCTTTAACATGTCCTTGCCTACATACCAGCTGACCTTAGGTATGTTCCTTCCCGCCTCGTCCTGCGCTATGACAGCGTCGGTTTTCTCCTCGTCCATGACCCTCACAAGACACTCGACCGCCTCAGGTTCAAGCCTGTCATCGCTGTCTAGAAACATGACCCTGCTGCCGTGTGCCCTGTTTAACCCTGTCGCCCTCGCTGAGGAAACCCCCGCATTGGCTGTGGTTATCAGAAGCGCCTTATTGTATTTATATTCTTCGCAGAACCCGACAGTCTCACTGCTCGTGCTGCCGTCATTTACTATAATAAGCTCTATATTGTCATAGGTCTGTGCCTCGACGGATGAAAAACACTCCGAGAGAAACTCAGCCGATGTGTTGTACACCGGAACTATTATGCTGACCATGCCATCAATCAAATGACTCATTGCTCTTAGTCACCCTGCCTTCTTTCACTTCGTACACCACGTCACAGTTTTTGATAGTGGAGAGTCTGTGTGCGATGATTATGAGCGTCATTTTTCCATGAAGGCTGTCGATAGCCTCCATTACCGCTCTCTCTGTTCCCGTGTCGAGCGCCGATGTTGCCTCATCAAGCACAAGTATCTCAGGCTCCTTATAAAGCGCCCTTGCGATACCTATACGCTGTCTCTGTCCACCGGATAGGCGAACACCCATCTCACCTATCACGGTGTCGAGCCCGTCGTCCATCTCCTTTACGACGCTCTCGAGCTGTGCCTCCTTTATGACGCGCCATACCTTCTCGTCATCTATCTCACTCTCAGGCACACCGAAAGCTATGTTCCTTCTTAGTGATTCGTCCATGAGGTAGATATTCTGAGGAATATAGCCGACCTTCTTGTGCCATGCGTCCATGCAGTCCGCGATATTGCTTCCGTCAACCCTTACGCAGCCCTTCTGCGGCTTCAGCACGCCGAGCATGATATCGACCATGGTCGTCTTTCCCGCGCCGGAAGGTCCGATAAAGGCAACAGAGGTGTTCTTCTCAATCTTAAAGGACGCATCGTTTATCACGTTGTCGACGCCTTCCTCGTATGTAAATGAGAGGTTCTCAACCGAAATCTCCTTGTCAAACGTGATGCTGCTCACGGTGTTCTCCTCGGACTTGCGCTTAGATATAGCTATCATTCGCTGTCTCTCGGTGTACACCGACTCGACAAATGCCCTGCTATATAACAGTGTACTTATATAAGCGCTTATCTTGTTCACCGAAGGTAAAAGTCTCATTGCACCCATGGCAAACACGCCGAGCGTCGTAGCGAACTCGACACTGATATCGCCCATGCACGCCTTGATGATGACAATTATCATAAGGGAGCCGATGCATGCCGCCTCCATTACAGGCTTGGGAATGGAGTTTAAAAGCGCGTTGTCCTTCTGGTTCTTGGCAAGGTCATAGTTTATCGAGTCGAACTCGTCGCCGAAGAACTTCTCCCTGTTGGCTATCTTAATCTCCTTGATACCTCCAAATGACTGCTGCATACACTTTACAATGCCCGCATACAGTCTTCTGTACTCCTCGCCCATATGCTTGAGCCTGTTCTTATAAAAGCGCATGAAAAAGAATGTGAACGACCCGACTATAACACCTATGCCGAGTGTCAGCATGCCGTCCTTCACGAACAGATATATGCCTATCGCCACTATCGTGCACAGCTCGGATACAAGCTGAATCACATTGAGCACGGCGACATAGAACATGTTCGTGTCATTGTATACGTTTCTTATGAGGTCGGCGCTGTTATTCTTCACATGGAAAAAGTAATCCTGTTCAAGGTAGCTGTTCATAACCATGCAGGAGAGCTCTTTGTGCCCGAAGTAGATGAACTTGTACATAATATTATTCTGCATGATTATGTACCCTGTCTTTATGACATAGGCTGCAACAATGAAAGCCGAGCAGAAGATGACCACATTCCTGTAGCCGGACAACCCAAAAGTATTGCTCATCATCGCAATAAAAGCATTGTCCATATAGCTATCAGGAAGCATAATAGCCTCAATAAAATTGTTGAAGGCATACAGTGCGATAAGCTCCATGCCTGCCCCGCCGAGAATTATCATCGACATTCCCAAGAGTTTCAGCTTCTGTTTCGTATCAAACATAGAGAGCATTTTCTTCAAAGACTTCATAGCAGTTCCTCATTTCCGTCATTATTAATCACAAGCCATTCAGGCATATAAATCTTCTTCGCATCGGGTGAAGGCGGTGCCGTCACGGTTCCACCCCGCACGTCAAGCAGTGCAGCCCACCTCGAGAAGGTGCTGTCCGACAGGACATGCCTCGTACACGCCTTCATCAAAAAGAGCTCCTCGATATCGGTAAAGCGCCCCATATCCCAGATAAATTCCGCATCTATACCGAGCTCGCTGACATACTCCGCGGCAAAATCGCGCACGTTAGAGAACACGATATATTTCACATTTCCGCTCTCAGCCTCAAGTCTCTTCACGGCTCCTCTGTAATAGTCTATCGACAGCGGAGTAATGTCGCCTCCTCTTATGTGAAGGGAGCACAAATTCTCACCCGAAAATCTCGCGATAAGCTCCTTAACCTCACCGCGAAGCTCCTGTTTAGGTGTAAACTGCCTTACAATGTCGTCCTTGCAGTCGTTAAAGTAGTACAAATTCTGGAAATATCCGTGCAGATACTTGTTTCTGAGAC
>CAMEEX010000102.1 GCA_945915235.1 uncultured Clostridia bacterium
AAACGTGCTTTTTACGTGTTTTCTAATAGTTCAGCTAGCTGAACTATTGTGAAATAGTAATACATCTTAGGCAGTGTCCTTTACTGCCTTAGATGTATTTTTCACACTATTGTCTTTCATCGGTCACAATATGCTCTATCCCCGAATGTTCCCTGCCAAGATAATCTTTTAAAAAGCTCGGAAAAGCCTTATATCTGCCAAGCTCCTCTATCGGGATCCAGTGCATCTCCTCCTTCACCCCGCAGGTGGTGCTGTTGCTGTGTAGTTCCTTCGTTCCCCTCGGCTTCATAATAAAATAGAAGCTGATTTCATGGCAGTTTAAGCCCTTCAGCATTCCGCTGTTCTCGTTAAAAAAGTTCTCATGGATAACCGCAAGCCTGTCTATCTCGTAATGCACGCCCGTCTCTTCAAAGACCTCCCTCAGCACCGCAGCCTCGGCGGTCTCGCCCATATGTACGCCGCCGCCAATCGAATACAGATAATCTTCCCTCTCATTTCCCGCGAACAGCACACAGCCGTCCTCTATAATAATTGCCGCTGCGCGGTATCTGAACCAGTTGTTTTCCTTTGTGAAACCGCAATCATACATCATCTCTTGTCCCCCTTGCTAATCAACTATGACCGTCTTTCTTTTGCCCTTCTTATTCTTCGGGTATTCGCGCAGGCGAATTACATAGTCCAGATTTACAACAGTCTCGTCGCCGTCCTTTTCGACGACAACAGCATTGTCGACAACCTCCTTCAAAATTCCGTCAATCGTCCCCGATGCCACCGTGTTAATCAGCACGTCCTTTCCAATAAATCGCTTTGCAAGCTCCTGCATATCCTTATCTCCGTTTCTTCTTTTTATTTTTGTCTCGATGTATTTTTCAGTCTGCTTTCTATTCCTAAACAGCATCCAAAAAACAAATACCAACAGCAAATAGTATATTAACCAGATACTCACGTTTTCCTCCTAAATCGGGTAATTAAAACAGATATATTATAACATGTCACTTTCCATAATAATATACAACAAAAAATGAATTTTAAAATAAATACTGATACCTGCGCATCTGTTGAAATATTATAGTTTTGACTCTTTCCTTTTCTTCATCAGAATATATATCAACATTATTTATCAATTTTGTGACATCTTTTTTTTCAAATGAAAATTTTAAATTGTATCCATATAATTGCTCGGCGGCATCAAGTGCCTCCTCAAAGCTGGAGCATATAGTTTTTGCATTCACCTCCTCCATCATAACAACTGTATCTTCGCCAATAGGATAATCAAGCGACATATCCGATAAAAGACCCGCCCCTTGGTCAAAAAATGGACAGAGCTTGATTTTACCTTCTCCATTCATAAGAACGGCAATATTATGCATATGCCGGTCCTCATTTAAAAAGAATGCATCAATCGTCAGGAGTTTACTCATATATATTCCAAAATCTTTAAGTCCCGCAATCTGCTCAACCTGTTCGACAACAAACTTTAATCTATCCTTCGTTTCAGGTATATGCCATGTATCCTCCATAAAATCTCTATTATATCTTGTTTTATATAATCTTTGAAGCGTTACAATCTGCCAATCATCATACAAAAAATTACCGCTTTTAGCTCCGTTAAAAATACGCCTCTTATATTTCATCTGCTCCGGCTCATATATTACAAACTCATCTCTTTCCAACGTAGATTTTCTCAATAATTGAGATATTATATACTCCGACAAACCCTCATATCCCGTATAGTCTGCTTTGTACCAAATACCGTCCTTTTCCCACTTTAGCTGGTTCCCTTTTGTTGAATGTCTATTGAATAATTTTACGTTATCTTCAAATAACTCAACCATTTTAATCCTCATTTCTTAGCGTTTTATCGCATCAAGCTCATTTTTCACACTGACTCCCTATTAGAATCCAAAAATCATCTTCCGCCATTCGCCCCTGTGTTTTTCTGATTATAAGCATAGGGTCATAAAACGGAATTCCAAGTGCGTCCAACTGAATTTTTATTTTATCCCTTGTCTCAGGAAAACATCTCGATTTTAAAAATTCCTGATAATCTTCATAAGTTGGATTGCTGTTAGCTCCAAATGCCCTGAACATAATGTTATTTACATAATTCTTTATCCGTATTTTTTGTTCAACCTCATCGACATCTATGAGTGTACACTTTTTATTTTTGTACATATACCATAACCTCAGCGGATACTTCTGGTCAGGTATTTCCCTTGCCTCCAGCCACTCATCATGTTCCGATAACAAATCAATCAGCAATACAACCGGACCGGTTATGCCTTTGTCGCTTGTCTCCCACCGTTCTATAGTCGGCTTTGAAACACCTATCAATTCTGCAAATTCTTTTTGCGTCAGATTTATCTTTTTTCTGAAATTTTTCAGTTCTTCCGCTGTTATATAATCTGATATATTATAATTTTTCATTCCATGCTCCATTTCTGAGCGACTTACTTTGATGCTATCTCACTATATTATTTTCTTAGTGTTTTAAATATATTAAACCATCAAAATGATTGTTTGTAAACATGAAATATAATCATTTTGATGGTTTTATTGAAAATTCTGTTACTTTATATTTACAATCAGCGCTTCTCCTCTGATTATTTATAGATATCCCTTATCTTTTTCGCCGCCTCTACCATATTTCTCAGGCTTGCGTCGGTCTCCGCAACTCCCCTCGTCTTTAAACCGCAGTCAGGGTTTACCCATAATTTGTCGCGGTCAATCTTGGCAAGCATTGTGTTGAGCGAATTGACAATCTCCTGCACTGCCGGGACTCTCGGTGAATGGATATCGTACACTCCCGGTCCGACCTCAGTCTCAAAGTGTTTCTCCCTAAGTGCGTCTAATATCTGGAGGTCGGAGCGCGATGCCTCGAATGTAATCACGTCCGCGTCCATATCATCAATCGCCGGAATAATGTCCGTAAACTCACTGTAACACATATGCGTGTGTATCTGCGTCTCAGGCTTGACACCGCTGTGTGTCAAGCGGAATGCAGGAATGGCAAAGTCAAGGTACTGTGTGTACCAGTCCGTCCTGCGTAACGGCAGCTTCTCCCTCAGAGCTGCCTCATCAATCTGGATAATACCGATGCCGTTTGCCTCAAGGTCAAGTACCTCGTCTCTTATGGCAAGCGCTATCTGCGATATCGACTCCTTTACGGAGATATCCTCCCTCGGAAACGACCAGTTCAAAATAGTTACCGGACCTGTAAGCATTCCCTTCATCGGCTTGTCGGTAAGTGACTGTGCATATACGGACCACTCGACCGTAATAGGGTTCTTGCGGTACACATCGCCCCATATAATCGGCGGCTTCACGCAGCGTGTTCCATAGGACTGTACCCATGCCTTCTGTGTGAACAAAAAGCCTCCCAGCGCCTCCCCGAAATATTCCACCATATCATTTCGCTCATACTCACCATGCACCAGCACATCCAAGCCTATTTCCTCCTGCCATGCCACGCACTGTGCAATCTTCTTTTTGTTAAAATCTATGTATTCCTCCCTCGAGATATCCCCACGGCGGTAGGCAGAACGATTTGCCTTGACGTCCTGTGTCTGCGGGAATGAACCGATTGTTGTCGTCGGAAACTCAGGCAGACCGAATACTTGTTTCTGTATCTTCTGACGCTCACTTCTCTTCGGAAGCCTCACATAGTCCTCTTTCCCAACCCCTGCAAGCCTCTGCTTTACCTGCTCATTGACGCAGTCTCTCTCCGCCGTGAACAGCTTCTGATTATTTATGTAAGACTCATCCGATGTATAATCCTCCAAATCAACAAGAACACTCAGCTCATACAGCTCAGCAAGCTTTTCCTCCGCAAACGCAAAACGCGACAGATAAGCCTGCGGGAGCTTGTTCTCGTGCTTTAACGTGTAAGGGACATGCAGCAGTGAGCAGGAGGTTGACAGCACGACATTTATATTCTTTTCTTTTAGCTGTGCCAACGTCTTTAATGTGCGGTCGTAGTGATTTCTCCAGATATTTTTTCCGTTTACAAGCCCCGCAAGCAGCAGCTTGTCCTGTGGAAAACCATATTTTTCAATCAGCTTGACCGTCTCCCTGCCCTCTATGAAATCAAGTCCTATTCCGTCAAACGCCATTCCGGTCAGATTCGCGTAAATATCCCTCACATCTCCGAAATAGGTCTGAAGCAGCACCCGGCAGCCGTTCTTGCAAGACAGCACCGCATCGTATATTCTGCAAAACAGCTCGATATCCTTATTATCCATATCCTGCACAAGCGCAGGCTCGTCAAACTGTATCCACGCCACATGATTTTCGGCGCAGCTTTTAAGAAGCTCCTGATACACCTTTATGAAATCGTCCACATAATCAGCCGCCGCCCTGCTGCCCGTAAATCTGCACAGCCTGAGCATCGTATACGCTCCGATTAACACGGGCTTTGTATCAATTCCAAGCGACTTCGCCTGCTTATACTCGTCTAAAAGCTTACTTCCGGACAGCCCGATAACCGTGTCGTCCTCGACCTCCGGGACAATATAGTGGTAATTGGTGTTAAACCACTTCTTCATGGCAAGCGCCTTTACATCTCCCGAGTTCCCCTGATATCCGCGCGCCATCGCAAAATATGTGTCCAGCTCTGGCAAATTTAATTTCCTGTAACGCTCAGGAACAATTCCAAGCATCACCGCCGTATCCAGAACCGCATCATAATGTGAGAAATCATTGCTGGAAATATAGTCAATCCCCGCATTTTTCTGCGTGCTCCAATGAATTTTTCTCAACTGTGCTGCTGTCTGTAGCAGCTCCCGTGCGCCGATTTCTTTCCTGAAATATTTTTCGGAAGCGAATTTTAATTCTCTCAATGTACCGATTCTCGGAAAACCAATCACCGATGTCTGCATAATAATCCCCTTTTCCGGGCAGTCTGCCGCACCGCCCTCCAACAATATTTTCCCTAATTATAATCGGCGGTCTGGTTATTGAAAAATATATAATTTTATACGGTTGTCATAGTTTAAATCTATGTTTATAATATAAAAAACGCAGTCCCAAAAAACGGGAACTGCGTTTTTCACGTCCGTATTATATGATAGCTGCTTTCACGAAGCCGCAGGACTTAATCTTAGTTTTTCTTAACTCCGAGTGTCACCTGCTCGCCGTTGATATCCCACTCCTTAGTGTATCCGTCAAGCTCACCCGTCACAACCTTGGTTGCAAGGATTTCTGTGGTAATCTGGTCAGCCTTAGCGTCGAGAAGCGCCTTAATCTTGTCGCTTCCGTCTGCGTAGATTGTGATTGTATCCATTACCTCAAAGCCTGCTTCCTTTCTCATGGTCTGTATCTTGCTCACGATTTCACGAAGGAAGCCTTCCTCGATGAGCTCAGGTGTGAGGTTGGTGTCAAGAACTACCGTCACACCGCCCCATGAGTCGGATACATAGCCCTCTGTCTGAGCTATCTCGATGAGGAGGTCGTCCTTGGTGAGCTCTACCTTCTGACCGTCAAAATCAAATTCAAGTGCACCCTTCTCATTTAACGTATCCATGGCTGCGTTGCCGTCGATGCTCTTTAACGCACCCTGAATTTTGCCGAGAAGCTTGCCGTACTTAGGTCCGACGGTCTTTAACTGCGGCTTGAAGCTGTAGGAGCTGTAGGCTCTCACGTCGTCCGTGAACTCAACGCTCTTTACATTTAACTCGTCCTCGATAATCTCGACGAAGAACTCCGAGAGTGTCCAAGGAGCCTTAATGTACATCTTGCCGATTGGCTGACGATTCTTGATGTTCGCGGCATTTCTGCACGCTCTTCCGATGACAACCGCTGAGAGCACGTCCTCCATGCTAGCCTCGAGATTCTTGTCAATCCAAGCCTCGTTTGCAACAGGGAAATCGCAAAGATGAATACTCTGTGGAGCGTCCTTGTCCTGCTTTGCCACAAGGTTCTGATAAATCTCCTCTGTCATAAAAGGTATCATAGGAGCTGCTGCCTTGCAGAAGGTGACAAGTGTGGTATAAAGGGTCATGTAAGCGTTAATCTTGTCCTGCTCCATTCCCTTTGCCCAGAAACGCTCACGGCAGCGTCTTACATACCAGTTGGAGAGCTCATCAATAAAGTCCTCAAGAACCTTTGCTGTCTCCGTAATCTTGTAGTTTGCGAGATTGTCGTCAACCGTCTTAACAAGAGTCTGTAACTTCGATAAAATCCACTTGTCCATTACCGGAAGCTTATCGTACTCAAGTGTGTAATCCTTCGCATTGAAGTTATCAATGTTGGCGTAGAGCACGAAGAAGGAATATGTGTTCCAGAGTGTTCCGAGGAACTTTCTCTGTCCCTCCGTAACCGCCTTGTCGTGGAAACGGTTAGGAAGCCACGGTGCGGAATTCTCATAGAAGTACCACCTTATGCCATCCGCTCCGCGCTGTGAGAGTGCGTCAAACGGGTCAACCGCGTTGCCCTTGGACTTACTCATCTTCTTACCCTCAGCGTCCTGAACATGGCCAAGAACGATAACATTCTTGTAAGGTGCCTTGTTAAATAAAAGTGTAGAAATAGCAAGCAGTGAGTAAAACCACCCTCTCGTCTGGTCTACAGCCTCGGAGATAAAGTCTGCCGGGAACTGCTTCTCAAACAAATCCTTATTCTCAAACGGATAATGATGCTGTGCAAATGGCATTGAACCTGAGTCGAACCAGCAGTCGATAACCTCAGGAACCCTCTTCATCTGCTTGCCGCACTTTGGACACTTGATTGTCACTGCATCAATATATGGACGGTGAAGCTCAATGTCATCCGGACAGTTGTCGGACATGCTCTTTAACTCCTCAATGCTTCCGATGGAATGCATATGTCCGCACTCACACTGCCATATATTGAGCGGTGTGCCCCAGTAACGGTTACGGCTGATGCCCCAGTCCTGAACATTCTCAAGCCATGCACCGAAACGTCCAGTACCTATCGTCTCAGGAATCCAGTTGATTGTCTTGTTGTTAGCAATCAAATCATCCTTAACGGCTGTCATCTTGATAAACCAGCTCTCTCTAGCGTAGTAGATAAGAGGTGTATCACATCTCCAGCAGAAAGGATAGTCATGCTCGAACTTAGGTGCGTCAAAGAGCTTGCCCTCTGCCTCTAAGTCCTTTAATACCAATGGGTCTGCCTTCTTTACAAAAAGTCCGGCATAAGGTGTCTCTTTCGTGAGTTCACCCTTTCCGTCTACAAACTGTACAAACGGGAGGTCATACTTACGTCCGACCTTGGCATCATCCTCACCAAATGCCGGTGCGATATGAACGATACCGGTACCATCTGACATGGTTACATATCCGTCACAGGTAACGAAATGTCCCTTCTTGTTCTGCTTTGCCGCAGCCTCTCCCGCACATGCAAAGAGCGGCTCGTACTCCTTGTACTCAAGGTCGCTTCCCTTATACTTTTCAAGAACCTCGTAAGCCGGAACAGCAGGTGTTCCTGCCTCCTTGTCCTCAGCCTTTGCAAGTCCGCCGAGAACCTTGTCAAGAAGCGCCTCTGCCATATAGTAGGTATAGCCGTCAGCAGCCTTCACCTTGCAGTAGGTCTCCTCAGGGTTCACACAGAGAGCCACGTTGGAAGGAAGTGTCCAAGGTGTTGTCGTCCATGCAAGGAAATAAGCGTCCTCACCCTTAACCTTGAAGCGGACGATTGCCGAACGCTCCTTTACCGACTTATATCCCTGTGCAACCTCGTGTGATGAGAGAGGTGTTCCGCATCTTGGGCAGTAAGGAACAATCTTAAAGCCCTTGTATAAAAGTCCCTTGTCCCAAATCTGCTTAAGAGCCCACCACTCGGACTCGATGAAATCATTGTGATAAGTTACATAAGGGTTGTCCATATCAGCCCAGAAGCCGACCGTAGCAGAGAAGTCCTCCCACATTCCCTTATACTTCCAAACGCTCTCCTTACAGTGCTTGATGAAAGGCTCAAGACCGTACTCCTCAATCTGCTCCTTGCCGTCAAGACCGAGCATCTTCTCAACCTCGAGCTCAACAGGAAGTCCGTGGGTATCCCAGCCTGCCTTACGAGGCACAAGGTAGCCCTTCATTGTCCTGTATCTCGGAATCATATCCTTGATAACTCTCGTGAGCACATGTCCGATATGTGGCTTGCCATTTGCGGTAGGTGGTCCGTCATAGAACATATATGTCGGACAGCCTTCCCTTATTTCCATGCTCTTCTTAAATACGTCATTGTCCTTCCAGAACTTCTCGACAGCCTTCTCGCTCTCGACGACGTTACGATTTGCCGATACCTTATCGTACATCTTTAATTCCTCCATTTTCTTAAATAATGTGTATGAGCTTCAGGTCTTGCTTCGAGCTGCGCTCTCCCGCAAGCCCTGACATTCATTCGGAAATCGCACCGCTGTCGCAGTGCTGTTTTCCTCATTACTGTTGCAGCGTCAAATGACGAAAGAGCCTTACATGCAAGCATGACGGCTTTTTCGTCACCTGACGCCGGCTCATACACTAAAAAAGACCCCTGCACATTCCCATGGCAGAGGTCATATAATACTTATCATATTCACCGACATACCATCATATGCGTTCCATGTAACGTATGGAATACGTCCGTATCTACTCGTGTGCGCTCATATAGGAATCCCTAACCGCATTATCGGTGATTACCTGATACTCTATACAATATACACTTTCGTACAGCGACTTGGGAGTGATATTCAACATCGCCCTAATCGTACCGCAATCCCAGCACCTGCGGCTCTCTGTGACTTTCAGATGATATCTACTGTCTCCGTCGTAGTCTTTAAATCTGTGAATATTCTAGTATAGGTTATTTAAAATTGCAAGCTTTTTTTGTATAACATCACAATCTCGTCATACCTGCTCCTCATTTCCTCCGACAGCTTGTGCGTCACGGATATGACGAGCTTATCCTCAATGTCAAGAACGATGTTCTCAATCTGCTCCGTGCTCTCCGCATCGAGATTTGACGAAATCTCGTCCAGCAGAAATACCTTTCTGTCATGTAAGAGTGCCCTTGCAAGGTTTATCTTCTGCTTCTCTCCTCCCGAAAAGTTCACTCCGTTTCCGCTTATCACAGTGTCAAGCCCGTCAGGGAGAGACGCATACATTCTGTCTAACTTGCATTTGTGCATAACCGCCAAAATCTCCTCGTCGGAATAATCTCCGTAAAGGGAAATATTATTCCTCAAAGTATCATTAAAAAGATACGGCTCCTGGCTCACAAGCGTAACCACCTCTGAAAGCTTTGCGCTGTCAATGTTTTTGAGCTCAACACCATCATACAGAACCTGACCGTCATAAGCCCTGTAAAGACCTGCGATAACCGACAGAAGCGTGCTCTTTCCGCAGCCGTTCTCCCCCGTCAGCAGATACTTGTGATTTTTCCTGAAGGTGTATGAAAAATTATCTATTATCGTCTTTCCGCCAAGCCTCAGCGACACATTTTCAAGCTTAATGTCACCATATCCCGCATCGGCATCGGACTGTCCCTGCGGCTTTTCACCGAGCAGCTCCTCATACTGCTTTCTAATCTGTTTTGACGACTTGAAGCCCATCAGCATATCGGAGGCGCTCATTATCGGCGATATGATTTTTCCCGACAACTGACCAAACGCGAGCACAAAACCAACAGTGAAATCGCCCCTTATTGCAAAAAATGAGGCTATCGACATTATTGCAATCGTCGAGAACATTCCGACAAGCTCATTGGCACGGCCGAAGCCGACCCTGTCATTAAGGTTTCTCTCCTTTGCGCCCTCAACCAGCATATCTGCCGCTCTATGGCGCTCACGCAGCTTTTCCCCTATGGCATACAGCTTTATAAGGCGGTGTCCGCCAAGTATGTCCTCAATCTCACCCGTATAGCCTGCGAGTGACTCAGAAAACTCCTTCGTGCTCTTTTGCAGCCTCTTCATCGTGAGCTTCACAACCGCCGTCGTCAACAGAGACAAGACGATGATTAACAGCAGCATAACAGGCTGTATGTAAAGACACGCCGCTATGGCTATTACAAATGAACATACCACCATCGGTGTCTCAAGTACATTGTTAAAATACAGGTTCTCGAGCATATCCAGATTCTGTAAAAAATTGCTGACATACACCGAAGTCTTTTCCTTTTCAAAGGACAAGGTGTCGCGCTCCATAAGTCTTGCGAGCATATCCTCCTTCACGCCCGTCCTCGCCTTTTTTATGAGCCTGTTCTTGACAACTCCATACAGATATTCCGTCGCTATCGTTATAAGAAGAAATACTGTTCCGCCAACGGTATACTTAAGAAGCAATGAGGCATTCCCCTGCACCGCCGCGTCCATAATTCCACCCATGACAAATGAGAACAGGACGCCAAACAGCGAAGATAAAACCAGAAATATCACATACATTGTGTATGCACCTTTATTTTTCGTGATGTACTTATACATAGATTTTCCTCCTTAGAGTTTGTTTTATTAGATGTATCCAAATAATTATTTAATCATACTTTTTATTCTACCATGACATTACATGCATATTTTTATGTGCATAATGTCATGGTAAAAAATTACATTATATAGTATAATAACCTTATTATAAATATAGTTATTCTAAAATAGATTTAGGAGAAAACACTAGATGAAGAAACTTATTCACACTGCCCTAGCTATCTTATTTATCACAATTACCATATCTGCATCAATCAAGGAACCTATATTCTCAATAACTAATGAACATAACATTTTAATATGTTCATATGATGATGTTGGGGTCAAATAAAGTTTTTTATTCGCCTTATCATTGATAGTACCTTGAAAATTTCGCACAGTTTTAAATATTTTTTCCTTTGAC
>CAMEEX010000103.1 GCA_945915235.1 uncultured Clostridia bacterium
TGCGATAGAAAACATCACATGCGATAGAAAACATCACATGCGATAGAAAACATCACATGCGATAGAAAACATCATATGCGATAGAAAACATCACATGCGATAGAAAACATCACATGCGATAGAAAACATTGCATGCGATAAAGTACATCGTATACGATAAATGATATCATATAAATGTAAAATAAAATTAACCACACAGGAAGGCTGCATAAGAATATGGGCAGGATATTTTTTATTTCGGGGAAGAGCTCTACGGGGAAGGATACTATATATAAGAAGCTTCTGAGTGATGGCAGCCTCAGACTTAAGAAGATTACGATGTACACGACCAGACCTATGAGGGACGGCGAGAAGAACGGTGAGGAATATTTTTTTGTCGGAGCGGACGAGGCGGAGAGTCACGAGAGAGATGGCAGTATTGTAGAGATGAGGGTCTATAATACTGTGTACGGACCGTGGAAGTATTACACGAGAAATGACGGTCAGATAGATTTAAGCGGTGAGGACAATTACCTTGCGCTCGGGACGATTGAGGCGTACAGAAAGTACTGCGAGTACTTCGGAAATGACAATGTCTGTCCGATATATATTGAGGTTGATGATGGTGTGCGGCTAAAAAGGGCACTTGAGCGCGAGTGCAGGCAGGAGAAGCCGCAGTACAGGGAGATGTGCCGTAGATTCATCGCGGACGACGATGATTTCTCGGAGGAGAACATGAAGCTGTGCGGAATAACAAGACGTTTCGTGAACGACAGTCTTGACGACTGTATTGCAGAGATAAAAGAATATATTATACAATGCGGTAAATAGCTTGACGCTCAACCGATGATATGACAAAATGTAACTGTATGGCAGGAGGGAATTTCTATGGACATTAAAGTGAATGATGTGAACAGGGCGGTGCCTGTAGAAAATCAGACTAAGCCTGTGCAGACTGACGGCTCATTTAAGTTTATTCTGGCAAGCAATGTGGAGGACGCGGAGCTTAACAGCAGGCTCAATACGCTTATGTCCCAGATTACAGAGCAGGGTGAGAAGATTGCGAAGCATACCGACATAAGTGATATGAGACGCTACAGGGAGCTTGTAAAGGATTTTATGAATGAGGTTGTCAACCGTTCGCATGAGTTTTCAAGGGAGAACTTTCTCGACAGGAGAGGGCGGCACAGAGTATATGGAATCGTGAAGCTTGTGGACAAGAATTTGGATGATCTGGCGACTGAGCTTTTAAAAGATGAGAAGGATAATCTTACCATATTGAGTAAGGTCGGTGAGATAAGAGGGCTGCTTATAGATATATCAACATAACATTGTGAAAAGGGGTGGGTATATGGCAGATTTTAAAGATATTTTGGGACATGAGGGGATTATAACACATTTACAGAATGCGATTTCAATGAATAAGGTATCCCACTCGTATATAATAAGCGGGGAGGATGGACTTGGAAAGCTTATGCTCGCAGATGCCTTTGCCAAGACTCTGCAGTGCGTGGAGGGCGTGAGCAGTCCGTGCGGAAAATGTCATTCCTGTATCCAGGCTGAGTCGAACAACCAGCCCGACATAATTCATGTCACACATGAGAAACCTAATTCGATTGGTGTTGACGATGTGAGGCAGCAGCTTGTCGACGATATCGTGATAAAGCCGTATAGCAGCAGATATAAGGTGTATATCATAGATGAGGCGGAGAAGCTGACCGTTCAGGCACAGAATGCCATTCTAAAGACGATAGAGGAGCCGCCTGCGTATGCGGTCATAATCTTTCTCACCAACAATGCGGGTGTATTTCTTCCGACAATACTTTCAAGATGTGTTATGCTGAGTCTCAAGCCGGTTAAGAACCAGCTTATCATAGAGTACCTGATGAAAAACTGCAAGGTGCCGGAGTACCATGCACAGCTATGTGCTGCGTTTGCACAGGGCAGACCCGGGCGCGCAGTGAAGCTTGCGGCATCACCTGATTTTGAGGAGATTAAGTCGGATATCATAAAGCTTCTGAAGAACATACATAATATGGAGCTTGCGGATCTGGTTGCGGCAATCAAGGAAATCAGCAATTACGACATCAGCATAGATGACTGTCTCGATATTATGGTGCTGTGGTTCCGCGATGTGCTGCTGTTTAAGGTATCAAAGGATCCTAATTCACTCGTCTTTTCGGACGAAGTCACAGATATAAGAAAGGCAGCCGGAAAGAGCTCGTATGAGGGGCTTGAGCTCATAATGGAGGCCTTTGAAAAGGCTAAGACAAGACTTCATGCGAATGTCAACTTTGACATGACGATGGAGCTGCTTTTATTGACAATAAAAGAAATATAAGAAGTGAGGACTGATATGGTTAGAGTTATTGGTGTCAGATTTAGAAGGGTGGGTAAGATTTATTATTTTGACCCGCTTGATATGGATATTAAGCAGGGCGACCATGTAATTGTGGAGACTGCAAGGGGCGTTGAGTACGGCTATGTTGTGCTCGGTATAAGGGAGGTTGCTGATGATAAGGTTATTCTTCCGCTCAAGCCGGTTCTTCGTATCGCCACTCCTAAGGACGACGAGCAGGAGTTAAACAACAAGGCTAAGGAGAAGGACGCATTCAAGATTTGTCTCGAGAAGATTAGGAAGCATGGTCTCGAGATGAAGCTCATTGATGCGGAGTATACCTTTGACAATAACAAGGTGCTGTTCTACTTTACGGCTGACGGAAGAATTGATTTCAGGGAGCTTGTAAAGGATCTGGCAGCAGTGTTCAAGACGAGAATAGAGTTAAGACAGATTGGTGTAAGGGACGAGACAAAGATACTCGGCGGAATAGGTATTTGCGGCAGACCGCTCTGTTGCAGCACCTACCTGTCAGAGTTCGTTCCGGTATCGATAAAGATGGCTAAGGAGCAGAGCCTCTCACTCAATCCGACGAAGATATCCGGTGTGTGCGGAAGGCTTATGTGCTGTCTCAAGAATGAGGAGGAGACCTACGAGGAGCTTAACAGCAAGCTTCCTAATGTGGGAGATTTTGTGACTACTTCGGATAAGCTAAAGGGCGAGGTGTCGAGCGTCAATGTTCTCCGTCAGCTTGTCAAGGTTATCGTGACGCTTGAGAACGACGAGAAGGAAATTCGAGAGTACAAGGTGGATGATCTGAAATTTAAGCCAAAGAGAAGAAGAGACAACAACAATATCAATGACGACGAGCTCAAGGCACTCGAGGCGTTAGAGCGCAAGGAAGGAAAATCAAAGTTAGATGACAATTAATCTTAAAGCCAATGAGCGGCTTGACGATTTACAGAGAGACGGATATAAGCTGATTCAGAATTCCACCGTATTCTGCTTTGGCATGGATGCGGTGCTTCTGACAGCTTTTTGTTCGATAAAAGATGGGGAAAACATGATTGACTTAGGTTGTGGCAATGGTGTTATCCCTATTTTGTTAAAGGCAAAGACGAAGGGCGCTCATTTTACCGGACTGGAAATTCAGGATATAAATGTGGATATGGCAAGGCGCAGTGTGGAGTACAACGGGATTGGAGACTGTGTGGAGATTGTGCAGGGGGATATCAAGGAGGCATGCTCGATTTTCAAGAAAGGCTCCTTTGATGTCGTGACGAGCAATCCGCCGTACATGACGCAGAATCACGGGCTTACCAACCCGGAGAGCCATAAGGCTATAGCAAGGCATGAGCTTTTGTGCACGCTTGAGGACGTCGTGAGCGCGGCAGCAGGGCTTCTAAAGTCGGGCGGACGTTTTTACATGGTACACAGACCGCAGAGACTCGACGAGATATTCGGAGTTATAAAAAAGTATGGCATGGAGCCGAAGCGCATGAGACTTGTGTATCCTTTTATTGACAAGGAAGCCAACATGGTGCTCATCGAGTCGATTAAGGGAGCGAAGCCTATGTTGAAGGTCGAAAAGCCGCTTGTGATATACGAGAGTCAGGGAGTATACACCAAGGAGGTACATGATTTATATGAATGAGAATGGAATGGGAGAGCTCTATCTGTGTGCGACGCCGATAGGAAATCTCGAGGATATGACCTTCCGCTGTATACGGATATTGAAGGAAGCGGACGTCATTGCCGCGGAGGATACGAGAAACAGCATTAAGCTTTTAAATCATTTTGAGATAAAGACACCGATGACGAGCTACCACGAGTTTAACAAGGTGGAGAAGGCGCGTGTGCTCGTGGACAAGATGCTCCACGGAGAGACGGTTGCGCTCATCACGGACGCGGGTACTCCGGGAATATCCGACCCGGGCGAGGAACTTGTGAGGCAGTGCATAGAGGCGGGCGTCAAGGTGACACCCGTTCCGGGCGCCGCGGCGTGCATAAATGCACTCATCATGTCGGGTATGCCGACAAGACGCTTCTGCTTTGAGGCATTTCTGCCGTCGGACAAGAAGGAGAAGGCTGACGTGCTCGGGCAGCTAAAGACGGAGCAGAGGACTATCATAATATATGAGGCACCTCACAGGCTCATAAGGACACTCACGGAGCTTGAGAGCACTCTTGGCGGCATGAGAAAGATAGCTGTATGCAAGGAGCTTACCAAGAGACATGAGACGGTGTACCGCGATACAATATCGGGAGCTTTAGGTTATTACACCGCCAATGAGCCAAAGGGAGAGTATGTTCTTGTCATTGAAGGCAAGAGCTCGAAGGAGCTTGTTCTTGAGAAGCGGGCGGCATGGGATGACATGAGCATTGAGGAGCACATGGAAATGTACACCTCAAAGGGCATGGACAGAAAGGAAGCCATGAAGCAGGTGGCAAAGGACAGGGGAGTGTCAAAGCGGGACATTTACAGTGCCCTTCTTGATTAGACAGATGTACGGAGGATTGACAATGCACGTTAATAAAAGGTCAGGGTATATTATCGCCTTTGTATGTACACTGCTTGTGGCAGCAGCTATGTTCATGTATTGGGGAAACGGCAAGCGTGTGAACTTTTGTGATGAGGTGTATACTTACACAATAGTTAATTCCGACAGTCTCTCGATGTATAATGTAAACAGTTGGATGTCGGGTGAGGATTTTATCAGACAGCTAACTCACGATGACAGTGATTACTACGAGCAGATGATTAATAACATACAGATAGATAAGGTACATCCGCCGCTGTACTATATACTTGTGTATATTGTTGCCAAGCTTGCCGGAACGAGGCTTTCCGTGTGGACAGGTCTGTCTGTCAATCTGGCGACATTTTTAGCGACGGCGGCAATCGTTTTTCTTATACTTAAAAAGCTTTTTGATAATCCTGTTGTGTCATGTCTTGGAACAGTCGGGGTTCTTTGGACGCAGTGCATGATATCCGATGCGATGCTCATAAGGATGTATATGCTGTATACCTTTTTTACGGCACTGTTTGCGTATGCAAACCTGAGAATCATGTCAGAGGATGCAGGTGGCTCCGGTGCAAGGTTCACGGTGATACAGGCAGCGGATTATACGCTTCTTGTATTGTCAGTTGTGGGCGGGTTCATGACGCAGTATTATTTTGTGTTTTTTGTTATGGGCTTCGGGCTGTTTGCCTTCATATATAATATTGCGGGCAGAAAGTACAGGAATGTAATAAAGTATGTCCTGAGTATGGTGGCAGCAGCACTTATTATTAACGGAATTTGGGGCTTCTGGTATGAGGCAGTAACCTCTAACACGCACTCGGCAAGCGTGATTGGCAATGCGAAGGATGTTTTATCTCATCTTAGCAGTATATATGCGGCTTACAAGCTTATCATGGTGTATGTGTTTGAAAGAGCATATAAGGTGTTTATGGTGTTGATTCCTGTTATTATTGCTGCTTTTTATATTGTAACCGGGAAAGAGAAAACGGTATTGAGAGCGTATGCCGGAGGAATGTATGGTGTGGCATTTCTGTATGCAGTCATAATAAACATTCTGACACCTGATTATCTCTCATCGACGAGATATTACTATGCAGCAATGATGCTTGTGCTTGTGGCGACTGTGATATGTGTATTCGGAATCACGGACAGTCTTGTGAAGGGTGATGGCAAAAAGAGCATGCTCATCAATGCAGGTGTGGGAGCTGCCGTGCTTGTGTTAAATGTCATTCTTACGGCAACAGGCTTTGGAATAGACTATTATCCTGATACAAAGGAGTATGATGAGACGACGGAGCTTTTAGAGAGCTGTAGCGGTATCCCTTGGATAATCGGTGGAGACATGAACTGGCTTGTTGACAGTGCCATGTTCGATTACACGATTCCTGAAAAAATAATGCCGTTAAACATCAATGGTGAAGCTGTCGAGGGTGCATTCGACGGTGTGGAGGAATTCATACTTGCTCAGACCGACACTTCGGAATTCGTTATACAGAAAAACCTCTATAATTTTATCAAAGCGACGGGAAAAAATGTGGAGGTTGAAAAGATTGCTTCAAGAGGTTATGTAAATTATTTCTACTGCCGCACAACGGATGGTGACGGCGCGGGACAGCAGGCGGTGGATGATTTTATTGACAGGAATAAGGATATCATATGGCTGGTCGTAAACGATGACGGCTGGTACGATGCAGAAAAGCTTTTCCCTGACGGAGAGCCTGAGAATGTTCTGTTCATCGACCGCGACACCGCGTATGACACCGAAGGTAAATATAAGGGTTGTACTCATGCGGCGATACTCACATCGCTGTACGGTGATGATGTTGTGGATGTGGCAGTGTACTATATGATTGGATCTACCGGAAGCTTCTATGGAAGCGATTATGTGGGAACCACATGTAATGGAACGGTTGCGGTATACAGTTGTGACTTGATAACTGAATAGTAAAAAATGACACCGTGTTCAAGTCTGTGACGACTGAGCACGGTGTTTTGATTTTCGGATAATAAATATTAAAGCTTGGAAATCTCGGAGATAAGAGTGTTTACCTCCTCCTCGGTGGTTGCCCAGCTCGTGCAGAAGCGGACCACGGTTCCGCGCTCGGTGCGGTTCTCCTCTTCAAATATAAATTTCTCTGAGAGTGCGGACTTTTGCTCATCGGTCAGGATGACGAACTGCTGGTTGGTGTAGCTGTCAACCCACTCAGGGATGCCGTTTTCGGCAAATGCTTTCTTTATCCTCATTGCGAGCTCGTCGGCGCGTCTGGTGATGGAAAAATATTCTCCGCTTTCGAGAAGTGTTGCAAACTGGAGTCCGAGAAGCCAGCCCTTGGCGAGGACTGCACCGTTCTGCTTCATGTAAGCCTTGAAGCGGCGTTTTATCGAGGTGGCTGTGATGATTACTGCCTCTCCGAAGAGAGCACCGCACTTGGTTCCGCCGATGTAGAACACGTCGGCGAGCTCGGCAAAATCTTTCAAGGTCACGTCATTTTTCTCTGAGCCGAGTCCATAGCCCATTCGGGCGCCGTCCACAAAGAGGTACATTCCGTATTTTTCACAGACATCGTGTATGGCTGTCAGTTCGTCGAGCGAGTAGAGAGTGCCCTGCTCGGTAGGGAAGGAGATATACACCATTTTGGGTTCGGTCAGGTATTCAGGCTCGTCCGCGTCGTAGTAGGCGGCGGCGCAGGCTTTTATCTGTGCTGCGGTAATCTTGCCGTCAGTGTTCGGAAGCTGTAAAATTTTGTGTCCGGTATTCTCGATTGAGGCCGCCTCGTGGCAGTTGATATGTCCGGTGTCAGCGGCGATAACGCTCTGGACAGGGTTGAGTGCCGCGTCGATTACGATGAAGTTAGCCTGTGTTGCGCCCGGAAAGAACTTCACCTCGGCGTCGGGGCGGTCAAGGAGATTTCTGATTATAAATGATGCCTTGTCGCACCATTCGTCCTCGCCATATCCGCCGTAGCTCTGTGCATTGGTATTGGCAAGCGCTTTAAGTACAGATGTGTGTGCGCCGCGGTTATAGTCGTTGTTAAATCTTATCATGTGAATTCCCCTTTCTATGATTAGGCTTTGTGTAAAAAATATCTTCTACGCGAACAGCAGTGCAAGTGAAATTATTAACTGCAGTATTGCAAATCTGAAAACGACCTGTGTGTCCGACCAGTTCTTGTTCTTGCGCGCGTGGTCGTGGAGCGGTGTTCTCGTGTTGGCAAGTATCTTTATCTTGAGGAAGCGGAGTAAAAATACCTTAACGAGTCCGAGTCCGCCGTCGAGTATGATGACGATGGCGGCAGGAATGTAGAGTAACGGGCTTCCCGTCTTGAGGGCGCAGATGGCGATGAAAAAGCCTATTGCGCGGGAGCCGGCATCTCCCATGAGAAGTCTGCTCGGCGATGCGTTAAACCAGAGGTAGGCGAGCACGCACACCGCAAATAAGAGTATCATGTGCATGAAGGCGCTGTCCGTTCCCTTAATTCTGCATATTCCGTACATGGTTCCTAGTGTTATAAGTGACAGTGTTCCGGATAAGCCGTCGACACCGTCGGTGCAGTTGGTAACATTTATTGAGACCCATATAAGTATGACGGCGAGAATTATGAAAAGCCATACAGGAATGGTAACTCCCGCGTCGGAGTAGCCGAAATTGATTGTCGTGCCGTTGTAGTTCACATAGGTGAATGCGGCGACGAGGGCGATTATGAGGTCGATGAGACCTTTTTTGTACTCGCCCCAAGGTGACTTGGAGCTGTCATCGAGATAGCCGCTGACCATCGAGGCGATGACGAGTATTATATATATCAGAAATTCGTTTGAGTACGGCACAAAAAGGAGTGAAAACAGTGAGAATACCAGTATGAAGAGTATTCCTGCCCCTCTGGGCTTCCCTTGTGATATCTTGCCGTTGATGGCGAAGGCACGTCCTTGGTCGCGCGGGAGCATGCCCTGACAGGATTTTATTACCAGACAGGTAGTTAAAAATGCAGCGATAAGGCTGATAAAGGTTATTACGTTTATGTATTGCATATCTATTAGTTTGAAAATCATGATTGCCTCCCGGGTATCTTATTTGCCGGGCAGACTGCTGTCCTCACCCGTTTGACCCTTGTTTCATATTATAAAAAGATATCCTTCCATTGGCAAGTGTAAATAAGGAGAAATTGTACGACATACAGTGTCAAAAAACGTGACATTTGGTCATAAAAATGTTATAATATTTATAACATTTTAGTCATAAGTTGATGGAAGGGCGAAAATTTCTAAAATTTCAGCAATTTGTACAATAATTAATGGCATGGAGGATATATATGGAGCGCACGAAGGTATTTTTGACGGAAGCCGACAGATATGTATTCGGTAAAGGCACACACTATGAGATTTACGAGAAGATGGGCGCACATGAGGCGGAGCGCGATGGAGTGAAGGGCGTGTACTTTGCGGTATGGGCACCTGCGGCTCAGTGTGTTCAGGTTGTCGGCGATTTTAATGACTGGAACGGAATCGGCTATGAGATGACAAGGCTTGGCGAGTCGGGAATTTTCGAGCTGTTTACCGACAAGGCACAGCTTGGCAGCATGTACAAGTATCTCATAACGGCGAGGGACGGAAGGAAGCTGTACAAGGCGGACCCTTACGGAAATTATTGTCAGGTAAGACCTGAGACGGCATCGATTGTGACGAGTCTTGACGGTTTTAAATGGGAGGACGAGGCTTGGATTTCGGAACAGAATAAGCTGGTGCATGATAAGCAGCCGATATCGATATATGAGGTTCACCCGGGTTCGTGGAAGAAGAAGGACGACGGGACGGAGGACGGTTTCCTTAGCTACAGGGAGCTCGCGGACGAGCTGTCGAAGTATGTGAAGGAGATGGGCTATACGCATGTGGAATTCATGGGAATTGCCGAGCATCCGTTTGACGGTTCCTGGGGGTATCAGGTGACGGGCTACTATGCGCCGACCTCGAGATACGGAACACCTGAGGATTTCATGTACCTTATCAATAAGTTTCATAAGCTTGGAATTGGAGTTATACTCGACTGGGTTCCGGCTCATTTTCCGAAGGACGCGCACGGTCTTGCTGAGTTTGACGGCTGCTGTGAGTATGAGTATGCCGACCCGAGAAAGGGCGAGCACCCTGAGTGGGGCACGAAGATATTCGACTACGGCAGGAGTGAGGTGTCTAACTTCCTTATCGCCAACGCGCTTTTCTGGGTTGAGAAGTTCCATATCGACGGTCTGAGGGTTGACGCGGTGGCATCAATGCTTTACTTAGATTACGGCAAGACACCGGGCAACTGGGTTCCTAACAAGTACGGCGGGAACGGCAATCTCGAGGCGATGGAGTTCTTCAAGCACCTCAACAGCATTATGAACCAGAGAAATCCGAGAGCTATGGTTATCGCCGAGGAGTCGACGGCGTGGCCGGGAGTGACGAAGCCTGCCAACGAGGACGGACTTGGATTTACATTCAAGTGGAACATGGGCTGGATGCACGATTTCCTTGAGTATGTGAAGCTTGACCCGTATTTCAGAAAATATAACCATAATAAACTCACGTTTGGAATGACCTATGCTTACAGCGAAAAATTCATTCTCGTGCTGTCACACGATGAGGTGGTACATCTTAAGTGCTCCATGCTCGGCA
>CAMEEX010000104.1 GCA_945915235.1 uncultured Clostridia bacterium
GTATGAGTGGAAAAATATGAAAGAGTCGAGAATGCCGCTTTTGATTTATGGGGCAAGACAGGTGGGAAAAACCTATGAAATGCGGGAATTTGGTGCTCTGTACTATAAGAACAGCGTATATGTGAATTTTGAGACGGACGAGAAAATCGGAAAGTATTTTGAGGCGGATATTCATGCAGATTATATCATTTCTGTTCTGGAGAAATATTACCAGATAAAAATTATACCTGAAAGTACACTTATTATTTTTGATGAAATACAGATGTGCGAAAGGGCATTGACATCGTTGAAGTATTTTGCCGAGGAGGCTCCTGAATATCACATAATGGCGGCAGGAAGTCTGCTTGGGGTGGCACTTCGACGTGAAAAATATTCATTTCCGGTAGGAAAAGTTCAGATATTGACCATGTATCCGATGGATTTGGAGGAAGTTTTGTGGGCAAAGGGAAAGAAAATTCTTTCGGACACAATTCGCGAACATTATGAAAGCAACATACCTTTAGATGACGTGCTGCACACGGAAGCCATGCAGGAGTTTTATCACTATTGTATTGTCGGAGGAATGCCGGCGGCTGTTAAGGCTGATTTGGCAGCGAATAGTCCTCTTGAACAGACGGAGATAAGACAGATGCTGTTAAATTCATATATTGCCGATATGACAAAGTATGCAGACAGGTCGGACACTGTACGCATTTTTGAAGCGTATGACTCTCTTCCGGTGCAGCTGGCACGGGACACAAAAAAGTTCCAGTATAAATTGATAAAATCCTGTGCAAGGGCATCTCAATACGGGGATGCGATTGACTGGCTTATCCGCTCAGGAATTGTAAATAAATGCATGAAATCCACACAGGGATTTTATCCTATTGCGGCATATCAGGATATAAGTGCATTTAAGCTGTATTATAGTGACATGGGTATTATGTCGGCGAGAATGGGAATGACTCTTGAAGCGTTAAACGGTAAGGAGACTGAGCATTTCAGGGGAATTTTGACCGAAAATTACGTTTCAATAGCCTTGAAAACGAATGGATATGACCTGTATTATTGGGAATCGGACAATACTGCTGAAGTGGATTTTTTGATACAGAAGGACAGCCATGTTATTCCCGTAGAATGTAAGGCGGGCAATCATGTCAAGGCAAAAAGCATGATGGTATATATGCAAAAATATAATCCGCAGTATGCGATAAGAATATCTAACAGAAATTTCGGATTGGTAAACGGGATAAAAGCGGTACCGCTGTATAGCGTGTTCTGCATTTAAGTAACTGGGACAGGCGCACACAGTGGCGCATGAATGAATAAAGATAATTATGAAATGGAGAAAAATTATGCCTGAATCTATTGTGACATTAAAAAAGGGAGAAGGAAGAGAGTTCGGACAGGGTGGCCTGTGGATATATGATAATGAGATAGACACCATCGTGGGAACCTTTAAAAACGGAGATATAGTAGCGGTACATGCCTTCAACGGATATATGCTCGGAAGAGGCTACATCAATCAAAATTCCAAAATCAGGATACGAATGATGACAAGAAACGCAAATCAGCTTATAGACGATGAGTTTATATATAACAGGGTCAAGGCAGCGTGGGACTACAGAAAGGATACAGTGGATACTTCATCGTGCCGTGTCATATTCGGAGAGGCTGATTTCCTTCCGGGAATTGTCATTGATAAATATGAGGACGTGCTCGTGGTTCAGGCGCTCACGCTCGGAATAGAGCGCTTCAAGGAGAAGATTGTAGATGACCTGAAGGAGATTTTGAAGGCGGACGGCATCACAATTCGCGGTGTCTACGAGAGAAGCGACGCGAGGGAGCGCGAGAAGGAAGGGCTCAAGACCGTAAAAGGCTTTATCGGTGATGAGTTCGATACGAATGTCGAGATTGTCGAGAACGGCGTGCACTATATGGTCGATGTGGTGAACGGGCAGAAAACGGGATTTTTCCTGGACCAGAAGTACAACCGTCTCGCAATACAGAGGCTTTGTAAGGGCAAGAGGGTGCTTGACTGCTTCACACATATGGGAACCTTTGCGCTCAATGCCGGAATTGCGGGTGCGGCAGAGGTGACGGGACTCGATATATCAGAGTACGCCATAGAGCAGGCGAGAGCCAACGCAAAGCTCAACGGACTTGAGAACACGGTGCAGTTTAAGTGTGCAAATGTGCTCGATGAGCTGCCGAGACTTGCGGCCGAGGGTGAGAAGTTCGATGTGGTGATACTTGACCCGCCGGCATTCACCAAGTCGCGCGAAACCACGAAAAATGCGATAAAGAGCTACAGGGAGATTAACATGAAGGGGCTTAAGCTCGTGAAGGACGGAGGATATCTTGCAACCTGCTCCTGCTCGCACTTTATGACACAGGAGCTTTTCACAAAGACCATCAAGGAGGCGGCGCAGAGCGTGCATAAACGTCTCAGACAGGTCGAGTTCCGCACACAGGGACCTGACCACCCGATACTGTGGGCAGCGAATGAGTCGTACTATTTAAAATTTATTATTTTTCAGGTGGTGGATGAGCATTAATGTTCATCAGTGAACATAGATGTTGTTGTTGGGCACTAATGTCCATTAATTCCAAATGGAGGTATTCTAAACTGTACGAAATGAGGTATAAAAAATAATGAAACAGCATGAGACAAAAAGGAGCTTATTTTCCGGGAAAATAGGATTTGTACTCTCGGCGGCGGGAGCTTCCGTAGGATTGGGAAATATCTGGAGATTTCCATATCTGGCGGCTAAATATGGCGGAGGAATTTTCCTTGTAATTTATATTATTTTGGCATTAACATTTGGATATACAATGATAATAGCCGAGACATCATTAGGAAGAATGACCAGAAAAAGCCCTGTAGGAGCATATGCTTCATTTGGAAAGTCAAAATGGACTTTGGCAGGTGGCTGGATAAATGCCGTTATTCCAATTCTGATAGTGCCATATTATTCAGTAATTGGGGGATGGGTAATAAAATATCTTGTTGGATATATGACGGGTCAGACACAGGCTTTGGCAGCAGATGGCTATTTTTCTGAATTCATATCCAACGGTATCACAACAGAGATTTACTTTGCCATATTTGCGCTGATTGTATTAGCTATAATTTATGCAGGAGTACGCAACGGAATTGAGCGTGTCTCAAAGTTTATGATGCCGGTGCTTGTAACTTTATCGCTGATAATTACCGTATATTCGGTGACAAGACCGGGAGCTCTGGCTGGTGTTAAGTATTTTTTGGTGCCTAATGTCAGCAATTTTTCATGGATGACGGTTGTGACGGCTATGGGACAGATGTTTTATTCACTTTCCATTGCAATGGGTATTTTAATTACATTTGGTTCATACATGAAAAAAGAAAATTCAATCGAGGAATCGACAAAGCAGGTTGAGATTTTTGATACGGCGATTGCCATAATGGCAGGACTTATGATTATCCCGGCAGTTTTTGCTTTTTCAGGTGGGGATGCCAAGACGCTTCAGGCCGGGCCGGCGCTTATGTTTATCACTATTCCAAAAGTCTTTGCGAGTATGGGATTTGGGACATTTGCGGGAGTTATGTTTTTCCTTCTTGTGCTTTTTGCCGCGCTTACCAGTTCAATTGCATTGACGGAAAGTGCAGTTTCCACATTTGAAGATGAATTCGGCTGGAACAGAAGGAAATCTACGGTTATTATTGGGGCGATTATGATAGTGCTTGGAAGCCTGTCGGCTCTTGGATATGGACCTCTTGCAAATGTGAATATAATTGGCATGCAGTTTCTGGATTTTTTTGATTTCCTTACAAATACCATTATGATGCCGATTGCGGCTATAGCAACCTGTTTGCTTGTATCAAGGGTAGTCGGAGTAGAGCGCATTGAGGAGGAGGTGACTCATGGAGGGGGCACATTTCGCAGAAAGAAAATATTCTGTTTTATGATTAAATATTTGTGTCCGATTTTTGCTGCATTGATTTTAATAAGTTCTATTGCAAATGCGTTTGGCTGGATTTCGATGTGATACTGACGAAGATGGCTAAAATGCGTGATAGGGCAGAGAAATGCTGAATATTGGAGAAATATATGAGTAAAATGACAAAGATACTGCTTGTGGTTATGGCAGTCTCGCTTGTGCCGCTGGGTATGCTTGGTGCTATGTTATATTTTGGAAGTAGGGCAGGCATCGCCGCGGGCGGAACGATTGATTTAGGGAATATTCCCGGAGGATATGAGGGAACCTCTGCGGCGGGTCAGAATGTGTCAAATGGCACATCAAACGGTATGACAGACAGTTCGGAAAATGATATGGAAAATACTGCTGACAGGAACGACAGCGATTTCTATGTGTCCGATATCCCGAACAGCATATGGAAGAACATGCAGGGAAAGAGCTATTCGGAAGAATGTGCCGTTGCGAGGAAGGATTTAAGATATGTGCATGTGCTGTATGTCGATTTCGGTGGAAGAACCTGCGAGGGTGAGCTTATCGTGAACAAGCTTATCGCGGAGAACGTGCTCGACATATTTAAGCAGCTATACGAGGCGGAGTACCCGATTGAGAAGATAGCGCTCATCGATGAGTACGATGGCGATGATGAGCTGTCGATGAGCGATAACAATACATCGGCATTCAATTTCAGGACGATGGCGGGGACGGATATTGTCTCTATGCACGGCACGGGACTGGCGGTGGACATCAACCCGTTCTACAATCCACAGGTAAAGGAGACAGGCAGCGGCATCGAGGTGAGTCCCGAGGACGCCATAAGCTACGCGGACAGAGGTGTGGACTTCCTGTATAAAATAGACCATGATGACCTTTGCTACAGGCTGTTTACCGAGCATGGCTTTGAGTGGGGCGGAGACTGGGAGACGAACAAGGACTACCAGCACTTTGAGTATTCTCGATAAAGTGCTCAGAAATGGGATATAAGTTTGAAAGTAAAACTTTCAAACTATTTATTGGCGGGAGTACTGCAAGCAATGCTTGCAGTATGCAGGGGGATAAAAAATGTATAATAAAAATGAACTTACAGAACAATTAAGGCAGATGGGGCTGCACGGCGATGAGACCATACTGATACATTCATCGATGAAGTCTATAGGGCAGGTCGATGGCGGCGCGGATACGGTGCTTGACGTGTGGAGCGGTTTTTTTGCAGAAGGACTTCTGCTCCTGCCGACACATACCTGGAAAACGGTAAACAATGAAAATCCTGTATACGACCCGAAGAGTACGTCGTCCTGTGTCGGGCTTCTTACCAACATGTTTATGAAGAGAGAGGGAGTGGTACGCTCACTTCACCCTACACACAGCATGGCGGGGCTCGGGCGAGGGGCTGCAGAGTATCTGAAGGGAGAGGAGCTGTGCAATACACCTTGCACGCCGGGAGGCTGCTATGACAGATTGAAGGACTGCGGCGGGAAGATACTCCTTGTCGGTGTTGGACATGAGCGCAATACATATATCCACAGTGTCGAGGAGGTTTTAAACGTCCCTAACAGACTGTCGGACAAGCCGATGGAGCTTGAGATAGTCATGCCTGACGGCGGGCACAGGAAGGTGTACGTCAGAAAGCATTATAACGCCTCACAGCCGCATATATCCGAGGATTTTGTAAAACTTAATCAGGCATTTTTAGACTGTGGTGCCGCAAAAAAGGTGAAATTCGGTGATGCTGACTGTCTGCTTTGCGATGCGAGGAGAATTTTTGAGGTTGTAAGGCATGTGCTCGCCCCTGATCCGGAGTGTATTGTGACAAGTGAGTACATAACACCGGAAAGGTGGAAGGATATCACGTTTTAGGTGACGAAAATGTGACGTAATATCACATTTTCTTGACTTAAAATGTGAAAATAGATTATACTATAAATAACAGCTTAATTGTCACGGGTGGTTTGGCAAAAATACGCTAATGCAACTTTGCGGACGATATGTTTTGGAGGTGTAATCTTGAAGCGCAGAATAGAAGATGGGTTGTTGAACTGGAAAAATCAGAAGAATAGAAAGCCGCTTATAGTGTACGGTGCAAGACAGGTAGGAAAAACTTATTCCATTATAAGCTTTGGAAAGAAGAATTATGCGGATTACGCGTATTTTAATTTCGAGTCAAACGGCGAACTTAGAACTATTTTTGACAGAAATCTTGAGCCAAAGAGGATAATTTTGGAGCTTGGTGCGGTTTTGGGAAGGGTAATCACGGAGCATACGTTGATTATTTTTGACGAGATACAGGCGGCTCCGAAGGCATTAACATCATTGAAATATTTTTGTGAGCAGGCACCTGAATATCATATTATAGCTGCGGGAAGTCTGCTTGGAGTTGCACTTGAAAGGGAGAATTATTCTTTTCCTGTCGGAAAGGTAAACTCAATCAATATGTACCCGATGGATTTTTATGAGTTTCTTCTGGCTGCCGGAAATGAAATGCTGGCGGATTTGATTGAAGCCGGCTACAGAGAGGACGCACCTCTCAGTGAAAATCTGCACAGCAGGGCGCTTGAGCTGTACCGCTCATATCTTGTTGTCGGTGGAATGCCGGAGGTTGTCAGGGAGTTTGTTGAGACAAACGATTATAGAATGGTGAGGGTAAAACAGGCAGAAATTATAAACAATTACACGGCTGATATGGCAAAGTATGCCACAAAAAACGAGGCAGTGAAGCATGTGGCGACATACAACAGCATACCTTCACAGCTTGCGAGGGAAAATAAAAAATTTCAATATAAGCTGATTGGAAGCAATGCGAGAAGCAGGGAGTATGAGGCTTCCATAGACTGGCTTTTCAAGGCGGGGGTTGTTTTAAGATGTGAGAAGGTGAATGAGGGCAAAATTCCGCTGGAATTTTACAAGGATATCACAAGCTTTAAAATATATTTTTCCGATGTAGGACTGTTGTCGGCTAAGGCGATGATACCTGTCGAGAATATTCTTTCTGATATTAATTTGGGTGGAGAAGCCAAGGGTGCAATCACGGAGAACTACCTCGCGGTACAACTGTCGTGCAGGGAACACAAGTTATATTACTGGGAGTCAGGTTCATCGGCAGAATTAGATTTTGTTATTATGCAGGATAACAATATTCTGCCTGTCGAGTGCAAATCCAATGTGCATGTCAGAGCTAAGAGTCTTGAGGTTTTCAAGAAAAAGTATGACATAGATAAGTCGGTCAGAGTTTCGGCAAAAAATTTCGGCATGGATAATGGGATAAAATCGGTTCCGTTATATGCGGCTTGGTGTATATAAAATATTTTACAATTTTGTTGCATGCTTGCAGTATGCAGGGGTATAAAAATGAACACGAACACAAAGATACTTATTGTCGATGACGATGTGTATATCGGGGATATGGTTGCGGCGGCGCTGATAAAGCAGGGCTATGAGCCTGTGAGGGCATACTCGGGAACGGAGGCGCTCTTAGTGCTTGGAAATACGAAGCCCGACGTGATTTTGCTTGATTTGATGCTCCCGGGGCTTAACGGCGAGGAGCTTATAAGGAAAATAAAGGACATTCCCGTCATTGTCGTTAGCGCCAAGGTCGGGATAGATGACAAGGTGGCTATGCTCACCGAGGGCGCCGCAGACTATATAACCAAGCCCTTTGAGCTGAGGGAGCTTCTTGCTAGAATTGAGGTGCAGCTAAGGCTTGCCGGGAACATCTGGGCGGAATATGAGGACGGAGTATTGAAAATAGTGGTGAAAGTGTAGAGGGGTGGCGATGTTTACATTGCTTTCCTGCTGTGGTATAATTAAAAAAAGAAAGGATAATATATATGACACTTCAGGAGAGAATAGAAAAGGTAAAGAGTCTGTGACCTAATGAGCATTTCCCTTATTTGTCCAATCGTGTAAATTATTTAAAAAATACAGAAGGAGGTGCGCGCGTGATGTGTGAGGTTATGGAAAAATAAACAACAGAAGCCAGAAACGAAGGCTGGACTAAAGGCAGAGCCGAAGGTAGAGCTGAAGGTAGAGTGGAAGGCAATATAGATGCTGTTGTAAATATGCTTAAGCTTGGCATAGACGAGTCCTCTGTCAAAGAGTGTTATCCGAATGAGTTTGAGGAAGGTAAGAAGCGTTTTCTTAAAGAGGAGAACTGAATATTAAACGGAATGAAACAGCCCGGATTTACCGGGTTGTTTTTACATTATAAATTATGGTAAAATTAACACAGGTAAACGGATATGCCAATTTGAATTATAAATGTAATGCACTATGGTTTAGAGAGATTGGAGGACTAGCGTGAAAAATAAGCTTGATAGCATATTTTTCACACATGCAATTTGTTTATGAGCGAAAAAAATTGCTTTGATGGCAGATGAGAAATCGCCTGCGCGAATTTCAATCGCTCGGAAATGAGGATTAAGATGAATAACATTGAATTTTTCCCGGACGGAACGCAGATTGACGACTGGTTTTATGACACAAGAGAGCCAAGTCTTGAGAAACTTGGAAAGAGGTATGTTCTGACCGACTACAATATACTTGACGACGGAAAGGTGCACACGAAGGAAATCCAGCAGCTCATCGACACTGTGGCGGAGAACGGCGGCGGTGTCATAGTGGTTCCTGCGGGAACCTATTTGACGGGTTCAATATATTTTAAGCAGGGTGTGAACCTGTATGTTGCCGAGGGCGGAACCTTGAAGGGAAGCGATGACATCTCCGACTATGATTTGAAGATTACGCGTATGGAGGGCGAGACCTGCCCGTATTTTACCGCGCTTATAAATGCTGACGGAATTGACGGCTTCACCATGATGGGACCGGGTGCGATTGACGGAAACGGTCTGCGCTCGTGGAAAGCCTTCTGGCTCAGAAGAGAGTGGAACCCTAAGTGCACCAACAAGGACGAGCAGAGACCGAGACTTGTGTACATCTCCAACTGCAAAAATGTCCTCGTTGCCGGGCTGAGACTTCAGAATTCACACTTTTGGACAAATCATTTATACCGTTGTGAGCATGTGAAATACATAGGGTGCAGGATTTTCTCGCCGGCATCGCCTGTGAAGGCGCCAAGCACGGACGCCATAGACATTGACGTGTGCACGGACGTGCTTGTCAAGAACTGTTACATGGAGGTAAACGACGATTCCGTATGCCTCAAGGGAGGAAAGGGACCGTGGGCTGACGAGGCACCGGAGAACGGAATGAACGAGCGCGTGATAGTCGAGGACTGCACCTACGGCTTCTGCCACGGCTGTCTTACCTGCGGTTCGGAGTCAGTCCGCAACCGCAACATAATCGTGAGAAGAATAAATGTGCTCGATGGAAAAAATCTTCTATGGCTCAAGATGAGACCTGACACACCTCAGCATTACGAGTACATAAGGGTCGAGCAGATAAAGGGTAAAATTGAGAACTTTATCAATGTGAACCCATGGACACAGTTCTACGATTTGAAGGACAGGAAGGACATTCCGCTCTCCTACGCCGACCATGTGACCATGTGCGACTGTGAGTGTGACTGTGATATTTATTTTAATGTGGCAGGAAATGATGAGCAGTATATAATGTCGGATTTCACCTTCGAGAACCTAACCGTGAACGCGAAGGTGAAGGGTGGGGAGTACGACAGCGTAAAGAATATGACTTTGGAGAATGTGAAGGTGAATATCGGTTAATACCGGGAGGCATCGGTCATAAAATAATATATCAAGGAGAATAAGGGCATGAGTGATGTTAAAGTGACAGTATTTATGGAACAGCTCTATGAGGACGCTATGACAGCGGTGAAAGAGCCTTTGTCTGAAATTGATGATTGGAATAATTATAAAAAGGCTCAAATAGAGAAAATAAGAGATATATTAAGGTTAGGAGTTCTGGAGGAAAGGTACGCTGTAAAACCATCTTGGGAGCTTGCAGAGGACAATGTAAAGGCAGGAATGCGTGTCAGAAAGTATATTGTAAAGATAGCTGAGAAACTTAACATGGCTGTATTTGTTTTATCGGAGCCATCAGCAATACCGACAAAGGCTATTATGACATTAAATGGTCACGGCACTCTCGGCGCAAAGGAAATCTATGCTTCAGGAGAAAAGAGTTTTGGGTCGGAGCTGGTTAAAATGGGATATTTTGTCGTAGCTCCCGAACTGTTCGGATATGGTGAAGCAAAGGCAGATGGATACAGTGATGACTGTGATGCGTGCGAGAGCTGTGGTTATCTTGAACCAAGATTAATTCACATGGGATATAATCTGCTGGGACTGCGCGTGTGGGAAGCGATGAAGGCATTGGATTTTGCCCGGAAAGAATTTGGCATTGACACATTTGCGGTATTTGGCGCATCAGGTGGCGGGCATGTATGCAATTATGTCGGAGTGTTAGATGAGCGCATTGACAGAATGATTGTTGCGGCATATCCTAATCTGTACAAGTATAGTATCCTTGCGATAAGACATTGTATATGTAATTATGTTCCCGACCAGATGAAGGCAGGAGAAAGTTTTTATGTCACCTCATTGGCTGC
>CAMEEX010000105.1 GCA_945915235.1 uncultured Clostridia bacterium
GCCGCATTTATTCAGGCCTTATTCGGAAATATCTGCTGGGAAAGTTGAGTAATTATTTATATTGTATGGAATGTGCGAGCATATCCGCAACCCTGCCGGACACAAGCTTGCCCGCAAGGCACAGTCCGAGGTCGATAGCCGTTCCCATGCCTCTGCTGGTCACGATATTGCCCTCATCGACAACTCTCTCCGGCACGAACTGCGCGCCCTTTAACTCGCCCTCAAAGCCCGGAAAACAGGTTGCTCTCTTACCTTCAAGAAATCCCAGATGTCCGAACACGCTCGGCGCCGCACATATAGCCGCAAGCAGCTTTCCTGCCGAATAATGCTTTTTAAGCACCTCGACGAGTCCCGCATGCGCCTCAAGTCCCTTCGTTCCTGGTCCTCCCGGAAGAAAAAGGACGTCCGCCTTGTCATAATCGTTGTCAGCGAACATCGTGTCCGCAGTCACCTCAACCCTCTGTGCACTCATAACCGTCTTTTTATCCATTACGGAAACGGTGACGACATCAACTCCCGCTCTCCTAAGTACATCGACAACCGCGAGTGCCTCGACAAGCTCGAAGCCCTCCGTCAAAAAGGTAAATACCTTAGCCATGTAATCTCCCTTCCGCAGACGCACAAGGCTCATGCCCCCGTGCCCGCTACGCAGATATCCTGTGTAAAAAACTTTTGCAACATTACCCATTATATACTAAAATGATGCTGTGGTCAAAATGTCTTTTGCCAACAATTATTATAAATCTAATCAAAAAGGAGTCTCCCATGGAAATCGAACGCAAATTTCTCATCGACAAAATACCTGACAATATAGACCTCGCCGCACTCAGATGCCGCCATGTCGAGCAGGGCTATCTGTGCACCGAGCCGGTCGTGCGTGTGCGCCGCGACAATGACGACTACTATCTCACCTACAAGTCCAAAGGGCTTATGGCTCGCGAGGAGTACAATCTCCCGCTCACGAAAGCCGCCTACGACAATTTAATCAAAAAAGCGGACGGAAATATTATCACCAAAACGCGCTATGAAATTCCCGAGAAGGACAATCTCACAATAGAGCTCGACATCTTCGAGGGCAGATTTGCCGGACTCTTACTCGCCGAGGTGGAATTTTCCTCCGAAGCGGAAGCTCTCGCCTATGTGCCGCCCGTCTGGTTCGGGAAGGACGTCACCAACGATGCCGCCTACCACAATTCCAACATGGCATGCAGGGCATAGCCCGGCTTTCTCCGCCCTCCGGGGCATATACGCTAAAATTCACACAATTTTAATACTTTTTTACCAAATATGTATACACAAATTTCAAAACGTATGTTATAATTCATTATATAGGGCTGAGAGATACAATTATCAAAATTCTCCTCCCACAAATCAACAGATAATTCACATTTTGAAAGGAGTAATATAGCAATGGGAAGAATAGTACTTAATGAAACATCTTATCATGGCGCAGGCTGCATCGCAGAGATCGCCACAGAGGTAAAGGGACGTGCTTTTAAGAAGGCATTCGTATGCTCCGATCCCGATCTTATCAAGTTCGGCGTTACAGCGAAGGTTACCAAGGTATTAGACGATGCCGGTCTCGCATATGAGATTTATTCAAATATTAAACCAAACCCAACAATCGAGAATGTCCAGACAGGTGTTGAGGCATTCAAGAAATCAGGAGCAGATTACCTCATCGCCATCGGCGGCGGTTCATCAATGGATACTGCCAAGGCTATCGGTATCATCATCAACAACCCTGAGTTCGCAGATGTAAGAAGCCTTGAAGGCGTAGCTCCTACCAAGAATAAGTGTGTACCTATCCTCGCAGTTCCTACCACAGCCGGTACTGCTGCCGAAGTTACAATCAACTACGTTATAACAGATGTTGAGAAGCATCGTAAGATGGTATGTGTTGACACACATGACATTCCTGTAGTTGCTTTCATCGATCCTGAGATGATGTCCACAATGCCTAAGGGCCTCACAGCCGCAACAGGTATGGACGCTCTCACACATGCCATCGAGGGCTACACAACCAAGGCTGCATGGGAGATGACAGACATGTTCCATCTCAAGGCTATCGAGCTTATCTCCAAGAATCTCCGCGGTGCCGTTGCCAACACACCAGAAGGACGTGAGGGCATGGCTCTTGGCCAGTACATAGCAGGTATGGGTTTCTCCAACGTAGGTCTCGGTATCGTTCACTCCATGGCTCACCCACTCGGAGCTGTATATGATACACCACACGGTGTTGCCAACGCAATCATCCTTCCTACAGTAATGGAGTACAACGCTGAGGCTACAGGCGACAAGTACAAGTACATCGCTAAGGCTATGGGCGTTGAGGGAACAGAGAACATGACAGTTGAGGAGTACCGCAAGGCAGCTATCGACGCTGTTAAGCAGCTCTCACACGATGTAGGTATCCCTGCTGACCTCAAGGATATCGTTAAGAGAGAGGATATTCCGTTCCTCGCACAGTCAGCTTACGATGATGCATGCCGTCCTGGTAACCCAAGAGATACCAGCGTGGAGGACATCACAAAGCTTTACGAGTCACTTATCTAACCTCCGTTAGTTTCATTATCTTCGTTTGCAGGAAAAAAGCTATATCGCCGCGGCGGTATAGCTTTTTTCCATTTAAGCTCTTCGATTATTATGTCTCTTTTTCCTGAGTTTCTTTCTCTTCTGCTTATACTTCTCCTTCTTGAGCTTTTCCTTCCGCTTGGCTTCGTTTTTAATATTTTTCTTAGCCTGCTTAAAATACTCCCCAACCGTCGAGCGCAGCACAAGAAAAACATACGTCACCACAGTGCCTATCTGCACAAGCTGTACCAGCTTCTTCCTCCTGTCATCGTCCATAGTCCTACACCTCCATTATTAACCAAGAGCTGAGCTTTGTATTAGCTTTGTATTATTTCACACCATAGTCGTCAAGAAATGTCCTCTTCTCCCCGTCCTTCTGATACCCGATAATCTTACGCAGATTTACATTCTCAACACTTCCGAATATATTGCTCTCAACGAGCGGATTAGTCTGTTTCAACGTGGCAATCAGGTTCTTTATCTCCGCGCGCTTCGTCGTGAACGCCTTGTTGTCAATATTCTGCGTCGCTGTGCATGCACATCGCAAAAATTCGAGACCGTTGTAGTTCGCCCACGCTATAACGTCCTGCTCACGGACAAGATAGAGCGGACGTATCAGCTCCATTCCCTCCACGTTGTCGCTCGGAAGCTTAGGCATCATGGTCTGCACCTGTGCGCCGTAGAGCATGCTCATAAGTATCGTCTCTATGACATCGTCGTAGTGGTGTCCGAGCGCAATCTTGTTGCAGCCGAATTCCTTTGCACGTCTGTACAAATGCCCTCTTCTCATTCTCGCACATATGAAGCACGGCGAGGTCTGCGTGTCGTCCACCGCCTCGAACACGTTCGTCGAAAATATCGTGAGCGGTATCCCAAGAAGCTCGGCATTGCTCTCCACACGCCTGCGGTTTGCCTCGCTGTAGCCCGGGTCCATCGACAGGAACTTCACCTCAAAATGCCTGTCTCCGTATCTCTGATAGAGCTGCATGAGCTTTGCTAACAGCGCAGAATCCTTTCCGCCCGACACGCACACCGCAATGCAGTCGCCGTCCGAGATGAGCTCATAGCGCTCGACCGCCTTTACAAAGCGTCCCCATATATCCTTGCGGTATGTCTTTACTATAGTTCTCTCTATCTCCTGAACAGGACTGAGCGTCTTTTTTTTACTTGTATTTTCTTCCATATTCCTACTGCAATTCTCCACCTGTAAATAAATTAAATTCCTTGTAATATGTCTCTTCTATTTTTCTGAACAGTATTCCGACGTGCCCGTCATTGAAGGAGAAGTTCATAAACACCTTCCCGACATACTCATCTATAATCTGCGCGTATATAAGAAAGGTATTGTCGTTTCTCCATGCTCCGCTGACAAGCGCCCTGTGTCCGTACTCAGGGAACACCGTCAGCTCATTATGTCCGATACCGAACTCAAGACAATGCTCTCCCGTGCCGTTCTCATAGGTAAGACTTCCATTATCACCGTCAAACACCAGCCTGAAGCTCTTAAATCCACACTCGTTGTCGTCCACCCTTATAATGCGCCCGTTCACCTCAGCCTCAAGTGCGGACTGCTTTACGCCCTTCAAATACACCTGTGGCAGCTCGTACCAGCCCTCCGGCTGCACCGACAAGCTATAGCTGCAGCTTTCCGCATTGCACTGTCCTTCGTCATCGCTCAGCAAAGTGCTCCACAGCGCATCATATATGAGCTGTACTCCGCCCTGCCTGCCCTGTGTGTCGGCCGTAGTCACTATCAGCATATCTCTGTCCGGAATACATATCCCGAGCTGCCCTCCCATTCCAAAACAGGCATATCCGTCATGTGTCGTCCTCCAGAACTGGTAACCGTAGCCCTGCATCTCCTCAAGCGTCTGCCCGACTGCATAATTGTCCGACCACCTTGTCAGCGCTAGGTCGAGATACTCCTCCGGCAGATATCGCCTGCCGTTATACACTCCGCCCTTCATAACAAGATACATAACCTTTGCCAAATCCATCGGCGAAGCCATGAGTCCCGAGCCGCCCATCGACACTCCCATCGGGTCTTTAAGACAGTAGGCATTATCCGAAAAGCCTATATCATCGAGAAATTTTTCACGAAGATACGCAAGCAGCTCCTTCCCGGCAAGCCTCTCCACGAGCGCCGCAAGCACATGCGTCGAGGACGTGTCATATATGTAGAAGGTTCCCGGATAATGCGTTGGCTCGGTCGTAAAAAATGAGCCAACCCAGTCCGTGCAGCCTGCCAGCTTGTAGGTCGTCTTATTGTGCACCGCCCGCATCGTGAGCATGTGCCTTATAGTGAGTGCCTTCATATACGGGTGAACACTCTTTGGCAGCTTCTCAGGGAAATAATCTATTATATGGTCGTCGAGCGACAGCTTTCCCTCATCAGCGAGCAAGCCTATCGCAAGTGATACCATGCTCTTTGTCACCGAGAACATTCTGTGAAGCTCCTTCGGTCCGTACGGCTTCTGGTAAGCCTCAAACACGAGCTTTCCGTCCTTTATGACGATAAGACTGTGGAGCGGTATCTCCGCGGTGTTAAGTCTCCCGACAAAATCCAGTATTTTTTCTTTTGACAGCCCCACGTTTTCGGGCTCTGTTCTCTCAAATTCCATTCCGTACATCTTCCTGCCTCAACTCAATTTCCGTACTGCGCTATCGCGTTTTTCACTTCGTCAAAATATCCCAGAGCCTCCATGCGCTCATACAAAATCATTCCGACCGCACGATAGCCGTATTCATTCAGATGTATCTCATCCGACTTGAGATATCCCATGACAAGCCCTTCCTGAACATTGTACCAGTCACCGGACTGACGCTCCAGTCCGACAAGCTCCGGTCCCCTGTTTGCAAGCTCCGTCCTCATATCAATATAATTATTTCCAAAATATGCCGCCATCTTCCTCGACAGCTCTCCGCGCGAAGTATTGTCCCCCGTGGTTAGACCAATAATAACATATCTGGTAAGCCCTCTCGCGTCAATTATACGCTGATACTGTGATATCAGATCCTCCGCATTTTCGTAATGTCCGTTTTCCCCCATGAAAATGACATTCACATATCCACCGTAGAGTTCCTTGCTCGCCGGATAAACCTGCGTATCTCCCTCAACAAAGACCTCATCCCCCGGCTCAAGACGTGTAAAATAGCAGTACCCATAGTCCTCGCTATGATAGGAGCTCGTGATATTTCCCTTCACACCGTTAATCGTGACCGGATTAAGCCCTGCATCGCCGAAAGCTGCCAGATTGCTGTACATACCATTCTCAAAATCAATATGGATTTCCGTAGGGTAACACTGCGCCGGGATGATAAACTGGTTAGTTCTCATCTCCCACGCTCCTGCTCTCGCCATTATGGTATAGGTCGGCTCCACGCACACCCCGTTGTTCACCACGGGAATACCGTCCACAAGCCGCTCATCAATAAGACGCTTGAGGGTGGACGGATAACTCTCGCCGTTTCCTCCATATCCATAAGTCAGTGAGTCACCCCAGCACACTATACCCGGCAACGCCTGACTTACCGCCTGCCTTAGCAGTGCAGCCTTCTCCTCCGCGGACATCGTAGGTGCCTGTGTGGTCGTAACCTCCTCCGTTGTAGTCTCAGGCTGTGTCGTCGTGACCTCCTCGGTCGTGGTCTCGGGCTGCGTTGTCACAGCCTCCGTCGTAGATGGTTCTTCCGTTGCGGTCTCAGTCGTAGATGGTTCTTCCGTTGTAGTCTCAGCTATGCTCTCAGGCTCTGTTACCACCTCCGTCGCGCTCTCAGTTTCTGTTGTGGTCTGCGTATTTTTCTCCGTCTCCGACGGCTTGACCGTTGTCTGCGTTATTGATGGTTCCGTAGTCGTATCAAGAACTATTACCGATGCCTTAGCATTGCCATTGCACGCGGTCAAAAGGCATGCTGTCATGCCAACACCTGCTATTATCCTTCTCCATGCTCTCATAGTAAGCTTATCCTTCCGGCACATTAGTCTCCTGCCACTGCTCACAGTGACACAAATTTATTAAATGCTGTTATTCAGCAGTTCCATATGTAGAACTATCCAAGTCTGCTCTTTATAGCCCCCAACAGCTCGTCATAGTTCTCATACGCCGGAATATCAGGGTTATCCTGTATTATCTTAGGTGTACTCTTAAAAAGGAAACCTGCCTTTCCCGCCTTTATCATTCCAAGGTCATTATAGCTGTCACCACTGGCAATCGTCTCAAAGCCTATAGACTGCAGCGCCCGCACCGTGGTGAGCTTCGATTGCTCACATCTCATCTTAAAGCCGGTAATCTCACCGTTGTCGGCAACCTCAAGTGTATTGCAGAATATCGTCGGCCAACCCAGCTTCTTCATGAGCGGAGTGGCAAACTGCGAGAAGGTATCTGACACGATAATAACCTGTGTAAGTGAACGCAGCTCATCCAGAAACTCCCTCGCACCCGGAAGCGGGTCAATCTTCGCTATTGTCTCCTGAATTTGTCGAAGCCCCAAGCCGTGCTCCTTCAAAACCCCAATGCGCCATCTCATAAGCTTGTCATAGTCAGGCTCATCCCTCGTGGTCTTTTTAAGCTCCTCGATGCCGCTCTCCTGTGCAAATGCTATCCAAATTTCAGGTACAAGAACTCCCTCTAAATCCAAACATACAATATCCATAGCTGCCTCCAAAATATATTATATTTGTACTTAAATTATTAGAAATATTTTAACATATCAATCATTTTTTCTCAATATATATTCACTGCTGCCACATAAGCGCACACTTTACCGCCTTGTCCCAGCCCGCAAGCCTCTCAAGCCTCACCTCATCGCTCATGGACGGCTGAAATCTGCGCGAAAGCTGCCAATTCTTCTCGATCTCCTCACGGCTCTCCCAGTATCCCGTTGCGAGCCCTGCAAGGTATGCCGCACCGAGCGCCGTCGTCTCGATGCACTTAGGTCTTAGGACATCTCCTCCAAGAATATCCGCCTGAAACTGCATAAGAAAATTATTCGCACTCGCACCGCCGTCGACCCTCAGACTGCTTATCCTAAGCCCCGTGTCCTGCTCCATCGCCCGCAGCACGCTGTGGGTCTGGTATGCGAGCGACTCGAGCGTCGCCCTGACAAAATGCTCCTTGCTGCACCCTCTGGTTATGCCGACGACCATTCCCCTGCAGTACTGGTTCCAGTAAGGTGCTCCAAGCCCTGTAAACGCCGGAACCACATACACACCGTTGGTATCCGGAACCTGTCTTGCATACTCCTCAGACTGCGCGGAACTGTCAATCATACGCATCTCATCCCTAAGCCACTGTATCGCTGCCCCCGCAACGAACACACTGCCCTCCAGCGCATAACTTGGATCCTCCTCAGAGTCGGCCGCAATGGTGGTTATAAGACCGTGCTCCGACTCATACGCATGCTTTCCGGTGTTCATGAGCAGGAAACAACCGGTGCCGTATGTATTTTTTACATCACCCCCGCCAAAGCAGCACTGCCCAAACAGCGCCGCCTGCTGGTCTCCAGCCGCCCCTGCGATTTTAATCTCACCTCCGAGCAGCCCCTCATCGGTCGTCCCGTACACACAGCTTGACGGTCTGACTTCGGCAAGCATGCTGCGTGGCACATTAAAAAGCTCAAGCAATTCATCATCCCAGCACTTCTCATGTATGTTGAACAGCATCGTCCTCGACGCATTGGTGTAATCGGTCACAAATATTCTGCCCTTTGACAGCTTCCATATAAGCCATGTATCAACCGTTCCGAAGAGCAGCTCCCCCTTCTCGGCTCTCTTTCTTGCGCCCTCCACGTTGTCTAGTATCCAGCCTATCTTGGTCGCGCTGAAATATGCGTCCGGCACAAGTCCCGTCTTGCTCTTTATAAGGCTGTCGCAGCCCTGCCTTTTCAACTCATCTATCCTGTCCGCCGTCCTGTGGCACTGCCAGCATATCGCGTTGTAGACGGGCACGCCCGTATTCTTGTCCCACACAATCGTGGTCTCCCTCTGGTTGGTTATGCCGATGGCATCTATGTTCTTCGCGTCCGCCCCTATCTTTGCCATCGCCTCCGCTGCAACACCATACTGGGATGACCATATCTCCATGGCATCGTGCTCTACCCACCCGGTCTGAGGGTATATCTGCGTAAACTCCTTCTGCGCCATACTTACCATATTACCCTTTCGGTCAAAAAGTATGCACCTTGAGCTCGTAGTTCCCTGGTCAAGTGCCATAATATATTTTTTCTTCTGCATGTCCACACTCCATTCCGTTTCCATGCCACCATTTCACAATGACATAGATATATTTTTTACACCGCTGCATATAACAGGCGTTGCCTGCGGTACAGTCCTTGCCGCCGCAGGACTGATATAAACTAAGTATAAAATAATTAATGCCTAAAAGTTTAAATATTTTTAGGACATATGCTTTATAAAAACAATTTTATATAATTTTACACTTTAGTCAAACAAAATATATTGTACAAAAAAGATTTTTTGTGTATAATCATGCTAATTAAGTATGTAAACCATGTAAATGATTGATATGGGGAATTTATTATGATGAATCCTACTATGATGTGTACTACAAATACAGACAATTTTGCCCCCGAAATCAGGGCATGCATAAAGGACGCGCAGGAGAATTTCTTTCTGCTTACCACTCCGGATATGCACAGCTATAAGCCATACTGTGAACACCTTCTTGCGTGCGCCTCTGAGGAACAGTCAGACTTCTTATTTGCATTGGCATATTTCTGCCTCATGCATTATTACTCGAATGATAACAATCACGAGGAAGCCATCCGCTGTGCCCTTGAAGGCATCAAGTATCAGCAGAAGGCTCATGAGTACGAGTTCATAGCACGCTCATACAATATACTGGGCTTATTTACCCAGGCAATAGGTGATTCGGCAAAAGCTGTCGATTATCTTCTGTACAGCATCGATACCTGCATACAGTATCAGCTCGATTATGTGCGCGGAATGGCAGAATCTAATCTGGCTGATATCTTTCACCGCACCAATAATATTGAGCGCGCTCTTTACCATTATACCGAGGCAATCAAGTACACCAAAAAGAGCATGTCGGACAAACCACATGATGCAATGCGTGTGCTTCTCTATACTCTATGCAATCAGGGACATTGTCTGATTGCTTCAGACCACGACCTCGAACTTGAGGAAAATTTCAGACAGATAACCTCTTATCTCGATGATATGGATAGTCACAAAATAGAACACGAGAACTTTGTCGTCAATAATTATCTTGCAACCTTCTATTACCGCAAAGGCGACATTGAATCTGCAAATAAACATATACAGATTACGGACATGGCTCTCACAGAGCTGACCAACTTCACCACATTTGCGGACGACATAATCTCGTACATTCAGATTAAGGAGAAGCTGTGCTCCGACGAAGAGTATACCGCACTCCTTGACGATTTTATAAGCAGATCCGAGTCAATGCATGCACCGCATTATCTGTTTTGCAGGCTTCTCGAAAAACGCATAGAGGTTGCTGTATCCCATCAGGACAATGATGCCTTCAGCAGATATTCCATGCAGCTTTTCAATCTGTATGCCAAGCAGCGCATTCAGGAATGTAAGGAGACCCTGCGCGCTGAGCAGATACACCATGAAAACCAGCTCATTCACAAACAGCACTACGAGCTCGTCCACCGCAACAAAGCACTGCTCTCGCAGTCGCAGCACGACGCACTCACAGGACTTCCGAACCGCGCATATCTTAATGATTATGCCGAGACAACTCTAACCAGAGCACTCAAAAATAATTGTACCATCGGTGTTGAAATTTTCGATATCGATTATTTCAAGAATATCAATGACAGCTA
>CAMEEX010000106.1 GCA_945915235.1 uncultured Clostridia bacterium
AATTAAAATCATTTTTTGTAATCTCCGAATATCTGTCATGATAATACGGATATCCCAATAACAGACCTATCCATTTTGATGGTTCTGTGGATGCCATGACCGACGATATCTTATTTAATGATAATTTAAGCCCCGCCGTATTTGTTATCTGCCTTGAACTGTCAGAATATTCAAAATCATATGTCGCCGCGTCAACTTCAAGAACTATAACCTTGGGTTTCTGCGTTTTGAGCGCTTCCTTTATAAAATAATAGCTGTTCCAAAATGGTTGTACACTGCCCCACATTACATATGCACTTATACCTTCTTTATCCCAAAAGGCTGCACTGTCCAGATTCATACCCGCATGTGAACTACCGACAACCAGCACATCGATAGTATTATTCTTTTGTGCATAAAACTCTATTACATCTGTTATTCCGTCACTTCTTTTTATCAATAAAATTCTATTTAAAAATGCAAGTGCAATTACTGTAATCAAGCACATTATCATAATACAAATTATTCTTTTTCTCATAATTTGTTTCCCCCTAAAATCCGGCATAAATAAAATTGCTTGCCGAATACGCCGGTCCATACACTCCAAACACAATTAATATCAAAAATGTTATTATTATGATTGCTGCCAGTAGCATTTCCTTACATGCAGCCAAAGTTTTTATAATACGCCATTTACCAACAAGTGATACAACAGCCATGAAAATCACACTTATACCACCTATTATCCAATGATACTTTTCCATGTACCAATATAAATCACCATTATATAGTATTTGAGGGTTAAATTGACAGAACATTTTCTTCAGAAAATCTACACTCTGTGACAATGAACCCAATCTGAAAAATATCCACGCAAACGATACCAGCACAAAAACAAATATTCTCTGAATAAAAATATATACAATATTATCTCGATTAATTTTTAATTTTTCAGTGATTGCATATCTCAGTTTTTTTGTACATATTGATAATATCTGATATATTGCGTGGAGCATTCCCCACACAATATATCCTAAGGAAACCCCATGCCATAATCCACTTATAATAAATACAATAAATATATTAACACATTTTCTAAAATTCCCTTTACGATTTCCACCCAACGGAATATATATATAATCCCTGAGCCAGCTTGAAAAACTAATATGCCATCTTCTCCAGAAATCCGCTATGCTTACAGCTAAGTAAGGACTGTTAAAATTATCTTTTATCTTGAAGCCAAAAAGCCTGGCAACAGCTATTGCCATATTGCTGTACCCTGCAAAATCCGCATATATCTGTATCGAATACAAAACAACTGCCAATACAAGATAAAATCCATAAGATGAAAATAAATCATTGTTGGTGAACATAAAATCTGTATATTTAGCAAGCCGGTTAGCTACCATAAGCTTCATAAATGCACCCATTATAAAGAGAATTGAAGCTTCCTTAACATTCTCCCATGTGATATTACGTTTATTTTCAATTTGTGGAAATAATTCCTCTGCCCTTTGTATTGGTCCGGATATCATAGTTGGAAAAAAGGTTACAAATATAACATGGTTTATAAAATTTTTTCTCGGTTTCATTGTACCACTATATACCGCAAACAAATATGTGGAACTTTGCAATACAAAAAAAGCCATTCCGACAACCGGTTCAATACCATGCTGCTGTAAAATTCCCGTTGCATCAATTCCGAACATTATATTCAAAATACGAATTAAGAACCGATTAGATTTTGCCCAAACCAACATACCAATATTAAGTACGCTTCCAGCAACTGCTATACTCTTCCTGTGTTTATCAAATCGAGCAGCAAGTATTCCCGATATATAAGTAATCAGGACACACCACAGCACATATATCATATTATGAAGTCCATAACTCGCATAAAATAATAACGATGCACACATAATAACCATATTTTGCAGCTTTACTCTATTTCTAAATATATAATAAATTGCAAAACAGGCAGGGATAAATATTAACACAAAATTAAAATCAATAAACGACATCTTGTCCTCCTATGTATCTCTATTTTTACATCACCTGACAATTATCATCTTATTGATAGGCGTCCCCATTCCCGAGAATCGCTCCTCATACTCGGTCATAATGTTTCCCTCATTCATCTTTTCATCGTTGTGAAGGTCGTAGGTGAGCTCCTTTATATGCCAGCCCGCCGGCTCGACCTCCTCAACAGAGAAATCGAACAGAACCCTGTTGTCGGTCTTGAACTCTATCTGTCCGTCCTTTTTCAGGATTTCATTGTAGCGCGCGAGGAACTGTCTCGATGTGAGTCGTCTCTTCGCGTGTCTGTCCTTCGGCCACGGGTCGGAGAAGTTGAGATATATTCTGTCTACTTCGCCCTCGGCGAACACCTCTGTTATCTCCTCAGCGTCCATTCTGATAAAAATTATGTTAGGAAGCTGCGCCTCCTCCTGCTTTTCGAGGGCACGGATAAGCACGCTCGAATATTTCTCAATTCCCACATAATTGATATCCGGGTTCTCTGCGGCGAGCTGCATGATAAATCTTCCCTTTCCCATTCCGACCTCTATCCTTATCGGGTGGTCATTTCCGAACAGCTCACTCCATCTTCCCTTGTATTCCTTCGGCTCGTTCACCGTATACTCACTCTCAATCATTGCCTCTCTCGCACCCGGCACATTTCTAAGTCTCATATTATCCTCCATTCCGTCTTACGGCGGCTTATTTTCACACTATTCTACTTTCTAAGCGGCTCATCGCGCTTATTTCTTCCCATATTCTCCAACAGTCTCAATATACATCTGCGGCAGTCCCACGTCGTAGGACTTTCCCCTGATGCGGCAGCCCATCATTCCCGACGCCGCGCGCACCTCTTCAAGTGCGTCGGTGAGCTGTATCTCGCCTCTGTTTAACCTGTTCTCCCTTATGTTTTTCTCGAGAACCTTGTAGACCTCCTCGGTCAGGATATACTGTCCGAACACTGCAAAATACCTGCTGCCGTCCTTGCATTTGACGGCAAGATTTTCCTGTGCGTAGTCCACCGTCGGCTTCTCATAGATGCAGTCTAAGCGCATCTCTTCCTCCTTCGCGCTCTCCCACACTCCATGCATGATGCCGTAATGCACAACCTGCTCCTTCGGAACCTCATGCATCGATATAACAGGCAGACCATGTGCCTCGTAGCAGCTTATAAGCTGACTCGAACATGTTTTCCCTATAAACGACTCGTAGATCATATCGCCGAGCAGAAGAAGGACAGGTTCGCTTCCAGCGAAGTCCCTGCTCTGGTACACGGCATGACCGAAGCCCCTTCTCTCGTCCTGATAAGCGTAAGTAATCATTTTCCTTATTTTTACCAGATTGTCCTCGTACCTCTGCTTATCCTCCGGAAGCTTGTCATAGTTCTCCCTCGACATCGGAGCAAAAAAATTCTCATAGAGTTTCTGCTCCTCTCTTCCTATGATAAGGCAGACTTCCTCTATTCCCGACTGCACAAGCTGCTCTAAAAGAACCATTATGACAGGCTTGAACAGCCCATCCCTGTCGAGCACCGGGAGAAAGTCCTTCTTTATCGCCTTGGTTGCCGGATAGAGCCTCGTTCCGAAGCCCGCAACAGGGATAATCGCCTTTCTGACTGCCTGCTTAGGTCGCAGTGTCAACGGGAATGCGTCCATGCCGCGCACATTGTTCAGATAATCTATAACTGCCCTCTGGCTCTTTTCGTCCTTGGCGAGAAGCTGCACCGTACCATCTCCCTGTGAGCCTACTCCCTTTGCGCCGTATATCCACTTGTCCAGCTCCCTGTCCGTGAGCACGGAATGGAGCATCGGCGATTTTAGCTGGCTCGGGCAGGCCGGGGCAACCTTCCTGTCAAAATTGTCCTGAACCTCGCGCATCAGCGCGCCGAGTCCCTCTGCATCTCCCGCCTCTAAAAGGTTCTCGCCTCTTGCAATGTACTCCCTGTTGTCAACTCCTAACGCTTCCTGAACAGCTCTCTCCTTGTCGTTCTCCGCAAACGGATAACATTTGTTGAGGTCTGACAGAATTTTTACGGTGTCCTTTCCCGCCTTTAAGTCAGCTATGACCCAGTAAAATGTTCCCCCGAGCGTAATCGGTTTCACGCTCACCTCATTGCTGTCAAAAATCATATGCACGGGCTTCACGCCGAACGCGCACGCCTGATCCAATCGCCCGCACCTTGACGGCGTGCGCTGCTCACCGATGAACGCAATGTTCATCTCACCTATTGTATTTAACTTGAGTCCATATATCTGGTTGAAGCCCCTCGCCGTGAGCACACATATCGCTGCACTCGAGGACAGCCCGCTCTTTATAGGCAGCGTGCGCTTCGTGATATGAATTCGCAGTCCGCCGACGCTGTAATGCTCATTTATATATGAAGCAACGCCTGCGACATAGGAAAAATATCCCCCCTCGCAAGCCGTTTTTCTCAAAAGCTGCGTATCCATGTCGCAGGAGAAGGTCTCCTCTCCAAGGTCACTCTCTATTATAAACTTGTCGGCAGCCTCAACTGTCGCATATATTCCCTCTTCAATTCCGGTGACAATAGCCTCCCCTGGAATTATGGCGGAATTGATGTTGCGGTGAAGCCCCGCCCAGTCGCTGTGCTCTCCAAACAGGCACAAACGCCCCGGGACAAAAAGTTCTATTTTTTCTGACATATCATGCTCCATTTTTCACAATATTCTTGTTCGTATCGTTTTTATTAGCTTGCAGTACTGCCACCAATAAGTAACACTATCTTACAGTGTAACAAATAACGTCATATCTTGCAATTTTTTATTTTTTTATGGAAACCTATTTCATTATGTAATACAATGATACAAGGGACAAAATTTTGCCCTCAATAGCTTATATAATAATAGCAGCAATTTTCAGGAGTACCAAAATGGATTTTTCATATAGACATATAAATTTACCCCGCAATTTAAAAAGACTTCTCGTCTGCCTTTTTTGCATTGTTCTGATAAGCACAAATATTCCCTTTGCCGTCATGGCTTCAGAGGCTTACCCTGCCGCGCCGGACATAGAGTCGGGCAACTGTATTCTTATGGATGCGGACAGCGGAGTGATACTTTATGAGAAAGGCAGCGATGAAAAATGCTACCCCGCCAGCGTCACGAAGCTTATGACCGCCCTGCTTGTAGCGGAAAACTGTAATCTCAACGACACCCTCACCGTCAGTGCCAATGCTGTCTCCAGCGTAAAATACGGCGATGCGTCGGCAGGACTTAAAACCGATGAAGAGTTCACCGTAGAGCAGGCGCTTAATATCATGCTCATCAAGTCAGCTAATGACATGGCATACGCTCTCGGCGAACATGTCGGCGGCTCCATAGCCAATTTTGCCACCATGATGAACAAAAAGGCTGAGGAGCTTGGCTGCCTTAACACACATTTTTCCAATGCAAGCGGTCTGACCGATGTGAACCATTACACAACTGCATATGACATGGCACTTATCTGCCGCGCCGTACTCGATTATCCGGCTATAATGAATGCCATATCCTACACGAAGTCCTACTATGTCGCACCTACCAACAAGACCGAGGACGCCCGCTACTACAGACTCTCACACAGTATGGTTACCGGAAAATATTTATATGAATACTGCATCGGAGGAAAAACAGGATACACCGATGCTGCCGGACACACCCTTGCAACCTTTGCCGAGAAGGACGGTCTGCGCCTTATATGCGTTGTGTTCAACTCGACGGACGAGCAGCGCTACATAGACACAACCGCGCTGTTCGAATACGGCTTTAATAATTTTCACCGCCTTAATATATCACAGAACGAAGATACTTTCAGCTTCAATCAGGGCTTAGGGCTTGCTGATTTCGGTATTACCGGAAAGGCTCTAAACGTTAATTCTGATGTAACACTTTCCGTGTCAGAATCGGATTATGTCCTCATACCTGTTGATGCAGATTTCTCTGATTTAAGCAAAGAAATCGTGTATCGCGGTGCAGACCCTTCCAATGTTCTTGCCGATATCTATTACTATTATGACGGGCAGACAGTTGGCAGCACAAGCCTTGTTTTTGGCGGCACGACCGATGATGCGAATCGTCTGTCCGGAACGGGGCTCCCGTATATCAGCGATACCGGCTCGGACTCCCCTCTCTCAAACGCCGGCATAAGCACCGGTCATTTTGTCTATATCAACATATGGCTCTTTATAAGCGCAGTCTGTATTCTGCTTCTAATAATAATTGCGATTATAGTGACCAAAAAAAAGAACCGCCACAGCCTGCGGTTCTGATTTCCTATGCTTTCTTTTTCTGCCTCTTCTCACGGCGGCGCTTTCTGACCTCAAGCTGTCTTTGTCTTACCTCCTCGGCACCCAACTCATTAGTCAGCTTGAGTACCCTCGAAGCGTAGAACTTCCCATTGTCGTCCTCGCGTATCTTAAACCGCCCTTTTATATATCCATGTTCCCTGCACTCTGCAAGACAGTAATGCATCTTAGAGTTCATCGTAAACCAGCGGATTTTCTTTCTCGCTGTCTGTCCGCACAGATAACACCTTGTCGACAGAAGTCTGGTACAATTTACAAGCTCCTCCTTAGTTTCATATCCCTTTGTTATATATTTTTCGTAGGTCCCGTAATTAACCCTGATTTCCTCTTTAAGACTCTGCGGAATGATATATGTGTCTATCGAAAAATATCCCTCCACCTTATTAAAATTAAGACATGCCAATACCTTTGCCGTATACTCCGCATCGCTAATCGCACTGTGAAAATCTATATTCTTCTCGATACCAAGCATATCAACCGCAGTCTCAAGTGCCCGTCTTAACTTACCGTCCTCCCTGTCTATGGAGAAAAGTTTCTGAACGTCATAATAAAACAGCGGATGCCCAAGAGGACTTGTTATATTAAAATATTTCATATTGCGCTGCAGCTCAACCAAATCCGACGTTCCCCATGTGCATATACGATATTCGCCTTCCGCACCGCACCAGGCAAAAAACTCCGTCACTGCATCTGCAAAGCTTTTTCCCGCATCCAGTGCCTCCTGCGTCACATGCGTAAGCCCTTTGGCTATATAGTGAAGCTCCTTATATACCTGTGGTTTAATATAACACGAAAAGCTGTCAAGCCGTTCCATATTACAGTCCAGCTTCACAGCACCTATTTCAAATATCTCAAACGGAAGCGCCTCTACCTCGTCGCCCTTGCCGCTCGGACACTGGTTCCATTCCAAATCCATAACAATATACTGCATTCTAATCTCCATCACAGGCTTATTTGCCGCCTGAAGTACATACTAACCGTATCAGCATTTTTTATTATATATAAAAATACATACTCTAGCAATATTTTTTTAATTTGTCTACATTTGTGCATATGCAAACTATCTGCATATATGGTTTGTGTTTTATTCTGTTGTTTTTGTTTAATTTTCTTTACCAAACCTTAGTCATGTTTAATTGCTTCACAATATTTTCCGTAGTATAATGGTTTATGTAATGAAGTCAGTCGATAAGTTTTTCATAATAGTCGTAAGGAGCTTATTTGATGAATATTAACTTTAAGAAAAGGGGCATAAAAGTTGCCTTAATATCTCTTGTTTTTGTTATTCTTTTCTTTTTTTCCGTATTTTATTGTACCAATAGAATAAGCAATGAGATGGAACGCCAGCTTGAAACCAATATTACGGATGTAGCTAACCAGAACGCGCTCGCAATACGAAACCAGTTGAACGATAATTATTTATTGTTGGAAAGCCTTTTCACCGAGATCAAGGATATGCCCGGGGATATGTCTGACAATGTCAGCCTTTTAAAAGGCTTTGTTAGGGCACATAATTTAAAGCGCGTTGGTTTCTGCACACCTGACGGTACAACCTACACGACCGACAACGTCAGAGGCAACCTCTCCTACCGTGATTTCTTCAAAAGAGGAATGGAGGGCAAATCAACCATCACGGGAGTCTTAACTGATGCACTCCGCCCTGATCCTGAGGACGTTATCATATTCTCAAGTCCTATGTATGACGACGATACAGGAGAGATTATCGGTGTATTCGGCCTTATATACGATACATATGTATTCAATGCCTCCCTTCAGGTTGACTGTTTTGAAGGGCAGGGCTTCAGCTTTGCAATCAATGAGGATGCCGATATATCAGTAGCCATGGGATATGATTCTATCCAGCTTTCCCAAAATCTGTTTGATGACATACTCGCTAAAAATCCTTCCAACACATCCGCCATCAACCAGATACAGCGCCGTATTTCCGCAGGTGAGTCCGGGTTTGGAAAATTATTTATTGATGCCACGGAGTATTATTACTACCACACCCCAATCTCCCTTGCCGATGAAGAAATTGAGTGGAATGTCTTTACGGTGGTTCCTACAAGTTACTTTTTAGACCGCTTCAGACCGGTCAAAAATACCATGTACCTTATGATATTTTTAAGTATTTTCCTGCTTGTTGCGGCGCTTATTTCCTACTTCGTTATATTCAGATCCCAGCGCCATCTTGTACAGCGTCTTGCCTACATTGATCCTGTAACCGGCGGTGCAAACTATGCATATTTTAAAAAGCAGCTAGCACTCAAGTCACGAAACCGGCGCGGATATCTTATATCAATGGATATACAGCACTTTTCAAACGTCAGTATCACTGCCGGAAGCGCTGCATCCGATGACATGATTAAAAAGACCTGGTACATACTCACAAATGCCCTCAGGGAAAACGAGCTCGCAGCCCGGGTAAGAGATGACTACTTTGTCCTGCTGCTTGGTACATCTGATGCTGCCACGCTCGCATCAAGGCTTGAGCATATATCCGGCGAAATACATGACCTTGCAATATCCTACGATGCCCCGGGAATACGGGCATGCTTCGGAATATATCCCATCGAGAGTGTAACTGCCATCGATGACTCATACAACAAGGCAAAAATCGGCCGTGAATTTGCCAAGGAACGCCATGAAAAGTGTTACGCCTTCTATAATGAAATCGACCATGAAGAACTCCTTAAAAATCAGCAGCTCGAGGAACGCTTTGACTTTGCATTGGCAAACCGTAACTTTGAAATCTGGTACCAGCCTAAATATTCTGCCGATACCAGAGAACTTGTCGGTTCAGAGGCATTGGTACGCTGGCGTGAGGTAGACGGAAAACTAATTCCACCAGGACGTTTTATACCACTGTTTGAGCGGGACGGCTACATATCCCGCCTTGATGAATATGTTTTCAGGGAAACCTGCCGTAAACAGAAATACTGGCTGGACAGAGGAATTAAGATATGTCCTGTGTCCGTAAACATAAGCCGTGCAACCATATACAGCGCCAATGTCGTGGATAAATATCTCGGAATACTTGATTCATGCGGACTGCCTCATGAATATATACAGCTTGAGGTTTTGGAAAGCGCTATTTCCGGCAAAGCCGATATTGCCGAAATACTTGAAAAATTCCGTTTAAGCGGTGTACGGATTCTCATGGATGACTTCGGCACAGGATATTCATCTTTGGCAACACTCAATATGCACTGTTTTGACACTCTCAAAATTGACAAGAGCCTTATCGACGGTATCGGTCAGAAAGATGGTGAAACCCTCCTTCACTATGTTATCAAAATGGGACGCCATCTTGGTCTGCACATAACCGCAGAGGGAGTTGAGTATGAGTCCCAGCTTTCCTACCTTCAGGAACAGAAGTGCGATGATATTCAGGGATATCTTTTCTCGAAACCGCTGCACGTCATGGACTATGAAAGGCTTATTACACAATAGAAACATAAGAAACAAAAAGGTCATCTGAGGATATTGTTTATGTCATATATCCTCGATGGCCTTTAATCTTTTTGTTATCTAACTAATTTCTACTGTCCGCTGCATAGTGCAACGAACTCTTCCAGAGCAGCTCTTGACGACTCGATTTTTCCTGACGTGTATTTATTGATGCAGGTGTACCAGTTAGCTACCATGGCAGGCGTAATTGTCCCGTCATTGACACATTCCATTTCCGCCTTTGAATTGTTTAGAATATCCTGATAAACCGCAACATCTGTCTTTTTAACTGCAACTGAAGGAACACCCTTGACATCAGCTATCTGGTTAATTTCATCGTTTGTTACAAGAAATCTGATAAATTCCACAGAATACTCGTACTCATCACTGTTTTTATTTACTGCAAATCCAAACCATGGTTCCCTGTAGGCATATGCACCCTTATCCCCTAACGGTGCATATATGTATGTATATTCAAACGGATTAGCCTGAAATGCCTCAGATTTTGACTCCCTCTTTTTCATTCCGCTGACTTTTTCCGTGTTACATACCCAGAACGGCACATCACCCTCATAGAACCTTAGGATTGCCTGATCATAGAAGAACAGACAAGGGCGAAGAACCGTCTGCAGAAATGGATTGCAGTGTATTT
>CAMEEX010000107.1 GCA_945915235.1 uncultured Clostridia bacterium
TTCATCTGAGCCTTTTTTCTTTACTCAGTTTTTTCATAGGTCACTTGACACTATCGTCACGGATTTTCTATACTCTTCCCACATCTTTTTATAGTTATTGTCCTTTACATTGTCCGCGAGAAGCTCCTCATGTGTTCCCGACTGTGCAACCTTTCCGTCCTTCAGGACAAATATCTCATCGGCATCTTTGACGGTCGACAGTCTGTGTGCAATCATAATCACCGTCTTGTTCTTTCCGATTTCGTCAAACGCCTTCTGCACAAGGCTCTCATTCTCAGGGTCGGCAAACGCTGTCGCCTCATCAAGAATTACGATAGGAGCGTCCTTTAAAAGCGCTCTCGCAATGGCTATACGCTGCGTCTCGCCTCCCGACAGATATGTTCCGTGGGTTCCAAGCTGCGTGTCAATTCCCTTCGGAAGCTTTGCGATTATGTCATCGCACTGTGCAAGGTGAAGCGCACGCTTTAGCTCCTCGTCCGTGGCATTCGGCTTTGCAAGCTTTAAATTTTCCCTTATGCTCATCTTTAACAGCTTATTATCCTGTAAAACATAGGCAATCATATCGTTTAACTGTGCCTTCGGAATATCCTTGATATTCACGCCGCCGATGCTTATGTTTCCCGACTTCACATCAAAGAACCTCGCGATAAGCGCTGCCGTGGTACTCTTTCCGCCGCCGGACGGTCCGACAAACGCCACATGCTTTCCCTGCGGTATGTTTAGCGAAATTCCCGACACCGCGTCGCGGTCCGCGCCGTCGTATCTGAAGGTCACATTATCAAGCTTTATTGAATAATCTACCGTATTTTTCTTTGTATCCTGCTCTGGAAGCGGCTCAAGCTCAAGTATCGACTGGACTCTCGTGAGTGCGTCCTCCACAAGCATATTGTTCTCGCTCATAAACATCATTTTTGTAAATGTGGTTGAGATAATAGGTGTAAAAATAATATAAAACAGAAGATTTACAACTAATTTATCCGTGATATTTCCGCCTGCCGTAACAACAAGCGCGGCACAGGTCAGGAATGCGAACACACTGTTTATCGACACCTCAAAGAGCACCATCGGTCTGCGGCACATCTTCGTGTAGGACATACAGAATTTTCCATAATTGCTTATCGAGTCACGGAATTTTTTGAAAGTGAACACCGACTGACCGAAGGTCTTTACAACCGGCATGCCCCTGACATACTCTACCGCCTGATTGTTCATGTCCTCGAGCGCGTCCTGATAGCGGCGCATATCCTCAGCCATCTTCTTTCCAAGCATGCCTGCCATATTGACAAACGCAAGCCCAACAAGTACAAGGCTTAAAAGTCCGAGTTTCCAGTCAAATATAAACAGCATGACTATGAGTGCCACCGGAGTGATCATCGCGTTGGCTGTATCCGGGAGCTGATGTGCAAGATATGTCTCCGTCGCCTCCGCAGACTCTGCTATTATCTTTCTGGCCTTTCCGCTTCCCATGCTGTCGATAACTCCGAGAGGCAGCTTTTTTACATGATCAAGCGCCGTAACCTTCATGTTCGCGGCAATCCGAAACGCAGCCCTGTGCGAGCAAAGCAGCGCCGCAAAATATATCAGCATGCTTATGAGCGCCATGCCAACAGCCATCACGCCGTTATGCACAATTCCCTCCGCTCTCGAGAAATCGGGCATGACCTCGATAACCTCTTTTATGATTTTCCACAGATAGATAAACGGAAAAAGTGCAAGCACCGCACTCACCGCCGACATAATGATTGACGCATACAAAAAGTTCCTGTAGCCGCCCGCATACGCCATGAGCCTCTTGAAAGCCGAGCCTTTCTTAGGGATCTTCTCGTTTCCTTCCTTCATGGCTTTACCTCCTGATTTGTTTTTGTTATATATGCCGAACATTTAGCACATTCAGCTAAGTTGTGTTAGTTTTAGCTAACATAACCTCAAATAAAAAGTTCCCAAAAGGAACTCTTATCTGCTATTTAATAATTTGAATATAGTGGCAATTCCATATTTATGTTCAAAATGCCGCCGAAATTATAACATATCGAAAAGACGCATCCAGCCGGCTGTATAAAATTCGCGAAGCTGCCTAAGATATGTCTTGGCCTCGCCGATATCATTCTTATGAATGAGCAGCTCAAAAAATGCCGTGAACATGCCGCTCACAAGCACATGCTCAAGCTTCGGGTCTATCTGTCTTATGTCATTGCCGTTCTTTCTCATAAGCCCTACAAAATCATGTGTCGCCTGGACCTCCACCATCGACATCTCATGCACCATGTTCTCATATCTCGTACCCTTCGAGCATGTGAGTATGAGCCTGAATTCGTCCTCGTAGGCGTACATGTACTCGAGCATCTGCTCCATGCAGTCACCGCTCACCTTTCCCATATTCTCCTGCTGGACATCTGCCTCAAGCTTCTTAAAACCGTTCTGCGTGCTCACATACATCTCCATAAGATGCTCATACTGCTCGGACACAAGCGCGTCAAACAGCTTTTCCTTGCTGTCATAATAGCCGTAAAATGCTCCCGTCGTCACGCCCGCACTCTTCACAATATTTCTGAGCGATGCCCCCATAAAGCCCTTCTCAAGAAACTCCCTCTTTGCCGAAGCATGTATCTTTTCCAAAGTTGTCATTGTATTTTCCATGTAATCTCCATTCCTTTTTGCGTTACAGTCGCAAACAGGTGATGTAACAATGTTATATAACACTGATACATCACTTGTTATAAACCATATATGAACATTTGTCAATATGTTTTTTACTCCTCAAATCCTACGAGAAGCTTGTGCAGTATCCTATACAGCTCACCTGCCTCCTGCGATTCAAGCTTCACACAGCCTGCCATTTGACGCGGCACCTTTACAGCCTCATCTTTTAACGCCTCACCCTCAGGGGTTATGGCGATTATGAGCACGCGCTCGTCCTTGTCGTCCCTGTGTCTTACGACGAGCCCTTTCTGCTCGAGCCGCTTTAACAGCGGAGTTAATGTTCCGGAGTCGAGATACAGCTTCTTCCCCAGATCCTTCACATTAATCTCCTTCTCCTCCCACAGCACCATCATCGCAATGTACTGTGTGTAGGTCAAATCAAGCTCGTCGAGAAACGGCTTATACCGCCTCACAATCTCCTTCGCGCATGCATAGAGCGGAAAACATAGCTGATTGTCGAGCTTTAATGCATCGTACTTTTCATTGTCACTCATAAAATCTCCTACAATAATTATCAATCCTACAAAAGCTCTTTTATCTTTTCCTCGACAAGTGCCATGTCCGCGGTCGGCTCAAAGCGCTCCACAACATTTCCATCCCTGTCAATCAGGAACTTGGTAAAATTCCACTTGATATCAGGGTTCGTCATAAAATCCGGCTGCAATCTCTCCAATCTGCTCTGCAGCATCGCCGCCAGCGGATTTTCCTCGTCGAAACCCTCAAAGCCCTTCTGCTCTTTCAAAAATTTATAAAGCGGGTGTGCGTTCTCTCCGTTAACCTCTATCTTGGCGTAATGCTTAAACTTAATTCCAAACTTCGCATCGCAGAAGGAGACAATCTCCTCATTCGTCTCCGGCGCCTGATTTCCGAACTGATTGCACGGGAAATCCAGTATCTCCAAGCCCTACGCCTGATACTTCTCATACAAATCCTGCAGATCATCGTACTGTGGCGTAAATCCGCACCTGGTCGCCGTGTTCACCACCAGCACCACATTCCCGCGATACTCCTCCATCTTATGCACTCTTCCTATTACGTCCTCTGCCTCGAAATCATAAAAGCTGCTCATCTTTCAATTACCTCCTGTATTTTTTCTCTCACAATCTTCATGCCCTGTGTGGGCTCAAATCTCTCGATTAAATTGCCGTCCCTGTCAATCAGAAACTTCGTGAAATTCCATTTTATTTTGCTGTTATTCTTATAATCTGCGTCCATTTTCTTAGCTACCGGTCTTAGCACAAGGCTCATCGCGCCTTTTCCAAATCCGCTAAACTTTGAGTTCTCCTGAAGCCATCTGTACAGCGGGATTGCATTTTCTCCGTTGACCTCCACCTTGGCAAACTGAGGAAATTTTATGCCAAATCTTCCCGTGCAGAAATTGTGAATCTCCTCATCGCTCCCCGGAGCCTGATTGGCAAACTGGTTACACGGAAAATCCAGTATCTCCAAGCCCTTGTCGTGAAACTCATCATAAATATTCTGAAGCTCTGAGTACTGCGGAGTGAAACCACAGCCCGTGGCAGTGTTCACAATAAGCAGAACCTTCCCCCTGTAAGTCCCAAGCGGCACCTCCGTCCCGTCCTGAGCCTTCACCTTGTAATCATAGATACTCATTGCATCGCCTCCTTTGATTATATGTCTGTATCTGGCAAAATTAATTGCGTGCAATTACATTGTGTGCAATCTTTATAAATATAAAATACAACCTATTGATGAGTTTGTCAATAGGTTGTGCACAATTTACTGTCATTCACTTACTTAATTTTCCATTCACCACCATTATCCGGACCTTTTCGTTCTATGATACCTTTATCCTTTAATTCAGATATATATCTTGCAATTGTTCTATCCGTAACATCTAAGGCTATTCTTAATTCCTCAATAGAAATATTCGGTTTTTCCGAAATCATTTTCAGAATCTCACACGCTTTTGAGAGCTTCTTCTTAGAATATTCTGGTATTAACTGCTTGATTTTTTCTTCAGAAATTTCTATGACATTTTCTATGACATTTTCTATGACATTTTCATTCGCTTGTGCTGAATAACAAGCACCATAATTCAAATTATATAAAGTTAATACAAAATCATCATTATCTGCCTCAAAAATCGGCATCTTCGTCTCGTCAAATTCAACCTGTCCCTCATAGTCTGCCAATATCTTCTTAAATCCACTGCCTCTACGCTCCATGTATTTTAAACGGCTAAAAATGTCAGCTAATATCGGGTTTCTTCGCTTTGATGGGATTTTCAACAAATCTTTTCCCTCCAAAGATATTCCGCTTACCATTCCACCCGGTGAATATATCTCGATTCTATCTTCAAACATATCTATGTGGACTTCACTGCCTATCTCCATATAACTTCTATGAATCAATGCATTTACTACGCCTTCGAGCACTGCTCTATCCGGATAATCAGGCATCTCAATCCTGCCGTCACCAACCTTACGCCATGCTTTCTTGGAATTATTTCTGACAAAATCTGTTCCTGCCTGTAACAGTGTAACAAGACTGCCAGTATATTCCTTATCATCAAGTGCATCTACAATTCCAGATGCCTTAGTAAGTCCATTCCATCTTGTACAAAACAATCTGGAATGACGCACCGGAGATTCGTCTGCCAGAAGTGCTCCTGCATTTGTCAAATTTCCTTTTTCATCAATTAAGCCAAAAGATTCATAATCTGTATCTTCAAATATATTTCCTGTTCTCTGCTTATATACCGATTTTAATTTTGTGAAAGACATGTTATTAAAATCATATCTCGATTTCAAGCTATCATAACTTTCACCACTTCCGCGAAGAACTAACTCCCTTAACTGTGAAGGAGTTGCCGGAACACTTTCATTTCCAATACGCATAAATGCAATAAGTTGTCCATCTCCCTCATAGTAGTATGGCGTCTGCTGACCCTTCATAACCTCCACAACAACAAAAATTTTGTCACCATCTTTTTCAAAGGAAAGTTTAAACTCCGGTATCGGATTTAAGTGTGTTTTAATCAACTCGCTGATTGTCTCTGCATCTCCTTCAGCATCTGCAAGCCCTACCAGTTCGTTATCATTTGCCACACCAAATATAAGCTTGCCACCATAGCCATTCGCAAATGCGCTGACACTCTTACACCAGCTTTTAGGCTTCTTCGTCTCAAGTGCAAGCTTTTTATCGTAATCTGTCGCTTCGCCAATAAGTTGTTTTATTTCCATACAATATCACTTCCTTCTTTGCATATATTCTCATTTTTACATATCTTACTTTAAAGAATACCATGCATTCCCACTTCCTCGCAATAACAATCGTCCTTTTCTACCATTGTTTTATCTATTTTAACCTCTTATTTAACTTTACAGGCAAACATATGTAAATACACACTCATCTACATATTCCCCATCGTCCCCCTCAACATGTCCGACCGCCCGTATGCTGTTTTCCCCTTTTTCAAGCCTGATATTGTTGACAACAAACACTCCATTCCCCCTGTTGTCCATCTCCCCGATGTTCACACCGTTTACAATGAGCGTAACGCTGTCACAGTTAGAGTACACCTTCACATAGGTATCCGCGCTGTCCCTCCTGGCATAGCGTGAGCTTGTGATATGCGTGAAAGGCTCTGTCTTGTTCCAGTTCGCCTTGTAGAGATAGAAGCTGTCCTTGCGTATTTTTCTGTCACCTGTCACGAGCCCCTTGTCATTTAAGGCAATCTGTCCGCCCTCATTTCGTGAGTCCACGGCAAAATCAAACAGCACCCACACGAATGTTGCCCACAGGCAGTCATGCTTATTGATGTACTCAAGCGCCTGCTCGTGCATAATGCTCTGGTACTCCTCCGGGTGCCACTGTCCCCACGCGAGCAGACCGTTCTTCTCAAGCTCCGGATAGAGCTCATGCTGATTTACATTCGCGCCCCAGCCGTACTCCGATATTCCCATAGGTCTGTCATCAAACGAGGCTTTTCTGTCCATGAGCTGCTCGAAATTGCCCGTAAAATTCTTGTCGGGATACCAGCCCGGATAAATATTCCACGCGGCAATGTCAGATTTCCAACCTATATTATTCGCAAAATCCGAATAGTCCGCCGTACCTCTCTGGTTCATGGCATAATCACGGTTGATTGCCTGCGTCGTGTATCTGCCCGAATTGTCCTCACTGTGTGCAAGCTCATCAAGCCCATAGACAAGCTGCTTTGCGTTGATAAAGCTGCTCGCGCTGTTTGCACCGTTTCCAATCTCATTTTGAAGTCCCCAGAAAATGACGGAAGGGCGGTTGTACTGCTGCCTGATAAGCTCCACAAGCTGTCGTCTGGTATTTTTCTCAAAATCCGCCGACTCGCCGAGCGCGTTCACAAGCGGAATCTCCGTCCACAGGACAATACCGTTCTCATCGCACAAATCATAAAAATAATCGGTGTGCGGATAGTGGCACAGCCTGACCGCATTTACACCAAGCTCCTTTATTATCTCAATATCCTCCTCATGCTGTGCCTCCGTCAGCGCATTTCCCATTCCCTTGTAAAACTGATGCCTGTTCACGCCGCGAAGCGGGTGTGATTTTCCATTGAGATAAAATCCCGTGTCCTTATCTACATAAAAATACCTGAACCCGACCTTATCGCTCACGCTGTCAAGCACGGCATCACCGTCTGATATGCTGACATTTACGGTATATCTGTAACCCACGTCCTGACTTTTCCTGCCACGCTCATAGCCGATTTCCTGCCAAAGATGCGGCTTTTCAACCCTGACCGTCCTCTCAAAATCCACGCTTTTGCCAGCCGGAACCGTGATTTTCTCCGTGACTGCCTCGGGCGCATTATCCCCTTCAAGTTGCACCTTTAACGTGATGCATTTGTCCTCGTCACCGTCATTTACAAGCGTCGTCCTGATATCCACAGTCCCCAGATTTTCCGGTTCATTCATGCTTCTGACATTCGGTGTTGTGAGAAAAAGACCAGAAGAACCATTGTTTTCAAGGTCAAAATGCAGCTTGTCAACGACGACAAGGTACACTCTTCTGTAGATACCTCCACACATATTAAAATCAGCCGATATCGGAGCAATCGCCTCATCGTGCCTATTGTCGACTCTGACCGCAAGAATATTCTTCCCCCTGACAAGCAAATCCGTTATGTCAAACCTGAAAGCCGTGTAGCCGCCTTTGTGCGTATATTCATCGCCTCCATTATACGGCACATGCTTTCCATTCACATACAAATCCGTTTTCTGGTTTACACCGTTAAATTCAAGAAATATCTTGTTCCCTTCAAATTTTTCATCATACTCAAGTACTTTTCTGTACCAGAATGCGGTGCGGAGATAGTCGTTGCCTCCGTCCTCCGCGTCCTTGATATTCCATGTGTGTGGAACATCGACAAGCTCCCATGTGCTGTCGTCATAAGAAATATCCGTAACCTCTAAAGCATCAAGCGCCTCACCCCCGAAGCGCCAGCCCTCGCACATATCCTTCAAATATTCACTGCCACGCCCGCTTGACGTGTATGCGGTATTTTTATTCATAATCTGCACCCCAATCCTCTTTCCCTATTATTCAAAAACTATATATTATATATAAAAAATACCGCAAACCGCCCTCTTACACAATGTAATATTCTATGACATTATGCACATTTTATGCCGGCATTTACTTTCCATATCGACTACACTGCATATCACGATTTTTCAGCGTCTCAATCTACTGCTGACGCCTACCCTTGTTAATCTGCCTCCTCTTTATAGCAACCGCCTTCCTGTTAAAATTCTTCTCGCTCTCACTTTTAAGCCCCCTGTAAAGCTCATACCGCTCTGCCGACAGGCTTCCGTCCGCTATCGCCGCCTTTATCGCGCAGCCGGGCTCGGTGTTATGGTGACAGTCCCTGAATTTGCAGCATTTCTCAAGCTCAACAATGTCCGCAAAGGTATCGTCAATTCCATCCTCCACATCGCACATGCCAAGCTCCCTCATGCCCGGAGTGTCGACTATCGTGGCACCGTTTGGAAGCATAAATAGCTGTCTGGTCGTCGTGGTGTGCCTTCCCCTCGAGTCGCTCTCCCTGACTGCTCCCGTTTTCATAATTTCACTGCCCGAAATCGCATTTATAAGAGTGGATTTTCCAACACCCGACGAACCCATAAGGGCTATGGTGACTCCCTCTCTGCAATATTCCAGAAGTTCACTCATTCCATCAGAGTTTACGGCACTGACCGCATGCACCTTCACATTTCCTGCTGCCGCCATTACCTCGTTTACATAGTCCTCCACGTTCCGGCACAAATCCGCTTTCGTGAGCACAACTATCGGCGTGACCTCCCCTGCTTTTGCAACCGCAATATAGCGCAGTATTCTGTTCACATTAAAATTGTCGTTGAGCGAGCACACTATAAAACAGTAATCGACATTCGCCACCATCTCCTGCTCAAGCGAATTTTTCATGCTGTGGTCACTCGGATACGGGCGCTTCAACATATTTTTTCTGTCACAAACCTCTACAATCCTACTCTCACCCGACGGCTGATAGTCGAACTCGACATAATCGCCGACTATCGGAAATTCAAGCTCGTCATGGTAAAAGCTGCCCCTGCACTTTGCCGGAAGCTCCCTGCCCTCAAAAAGTATCGTGAACATGTTCTTCTGCACATTGCATATGCGCCCTGTGCATCTGCTGTTATTGCTGTAATTATTATTTTTTGACATTTTTTAGTCCTCTCCTATACAAAAATCAATACTTTCAGGTACATGATTATGTTTTTTAGGACTACCTCGGTACATTCTCATGTACCTCTCAAGGCAAAAAAAGACCGCAGCAAAAACTGCCACGGTCTATCAGCCAAAATAGTATAAATTTATAACGGAAATAAATATTTCCGCCCTGCTGCCTGCTCACAGTCAAAAAACTGCGAAAGTTCAGAACTTATCACAAACCAAAACCGAGGTAATCACACAATATTCAATTACAATCTCCAACTCTACATATCTCATAATGAATTACCTCGCTTTCTTAAAATTATTATTTAGGTATTACCTAAACTGTTTTCCGATTACAGGGTGATTATATTGCCATAATGCTTGTTTTGTCAAGAAGTATTTATCACGTTTTCTGCTTTATTGACAGTCTTTTCTTATCTTATCAAAATAAGACTTTCTTGCATCATCGTTCTCAAAAACATTGAATATTTCAGATATTTTTTCTGCCATATCAACAAAAGCAAAACCCTTTGCAGTCAAAATATTCTTGTCCATAACTATTCTTTTTTCCTCATAGTTATCCCAATAAAAAGGGTCATCACAGCCTATTTTTTCTATATGCTGTCTACTGCATGATGTTGTAAAATGATGTGTTTTCAAAACTCCGGCACACTCTTTGAAAACTGTATCACTCAATTCTGAAATCTGCATATCAGAAACAAATTTCAATCCTGATTGTGCCGTAATCTTTTCCCGATTTTCACTTATCGTAACAATATCAAATTTTCCGATATTCCCTAGACAATGGAGCATCAAAACGATTTCAAAATCAGCCATATTTTCATATATATAACACAATATTTTTCTCACACATTTTACCCTTTATTCTCCGTTTTTTTCAGCCATTCGCACATCTTTGGAATACAAATACCATGTCCGCCATCAAAAAATTCTGATGTATAATTCTCCTGCGCTCCAAGCTTTTTGTACACTTTTTCCAGATATTCAAAAGCA
>CAMEEX010000108.1 GCA_945915235.1 uncultured Clostridia bacterium
CTCAAATATAACGGCGGCGTAAAGAAGGATGAGCTTGCTGCTCCGAACCTTGAGGCTGTTAAGAAGGGTATCGTGAACCTTGACAAGCACATTGAGAATCTTCACGCTTTCGGCGTGCCTGTTGTGGTTACACTCAATTCCTTCCTCACGGACACGGAAGAGGAGTACGAGTTTATCAAGAAGCATTGCGAGAATATGGGCTGTGAATTCGCACTTGCCAAGGTATGGGCAGAGGGCGGCAAGGGCGGCGAGGAGCTCGCTGCCAAGGTTTTAAAGACCATAGAGAACAAGAAGAGTGAGCTTGCATTTACATATGAGCTTGACGCTCCATTAAAGGATAAGATTGAGGCTATCGCCACGAAGGTTTACGGCGCGGGTTCTGTGAGCTATTCAGCCGAGGCTTCCAGAATGTTGAAGAAGCTTGAGAAAATGGGCTACGGAAATCTTCCTGTATGTATGGCAAAGAACCAGTATTCACTCTCTGATGACCCTAATGCACTTGGACGCCCGGAGGGCTTCAACGTGAATATCCGCGAGGTGTATGTGAACGCCGGAGCAGGCTTTGTCGTGGCGATAACGGGAACGGTCATGACCATGCCGGGACTTCCTAAGGCTCCTGCCGCTGAGGGCATTGACGTGATTGACGATAAGATTGTGGGATTGTTCTAAACCAAGAATAGTTATGAAAAATTAATATAGCGAGGCTCCGCTGTAACAGGGGGCTGGAAATTCGGAAATGAGGATTTATATGGAAAACTTTTGTGTCAGGGATATAGTCAATGCCACAGGCGGAAGACTGTTATGCGGCGATGAGAATACTAAGATAGATAATTTTGCGACCAACTCGGGAAAATCGGAGCAGGGACTTATGTTCGCACCGATAGTCGGCGAGCGGGTTGACGGGCATAAGTATATTAGAAGCGCTTTTGAGTGCGGCGCGTCGGCGGCTCTGACACAGAAGGAGGAGGCTGTCCGTGAACTGATTGACGGCTGGCAGGCAGCAGGCGAACAGGCAAAGCCTGTCGTGCTCGTGGAGGACTCCGTGAGAGCCATGCAGCTTGTCGCAAGGGAGTATGAGAGCAGGCTTAACCTCAAGAAGGTGGGAGTGACGGGAAGCGTCGGAAAGACGACCACAAAGGAGATGATTGCCTGTGCGTTGTCGGGAGGCCTTAAGGTGTTTAAGACGGCGGGCAATGCCAACAGCCAGATAGGCGTTCCGGTTACGCTTATGAACATCGCACCTGACGATGAGGCTGCGGTTATAGAGATGGGAATGAGCGAGGAGGGCGAGATGCAGCGCCTCGCCACGCTCCTCTCACTGAATGCCGCTGTTATGACCAATATCGGTGTCAGTCACATAGAGCAGCTCGGCTCACAGGAGAACATACTCCGCGAAAAGTGGCATATAACGGATGCACTTGCCGACGGAGGACATATTTTCCTTAACGGGGACGATGCACTTTTGAGGGAGCGCGCGAAGCTCTGCCGGGACGATTATCAGGCAGTATTTGGTGCGGACGATAAAAGAGGGCTTCAGATAGTCACATTCGGCCATGCGTCCGACTGCGATTACAGGGCGGAGAAGGTGTGTGCGGACGCGGATGGTGTCGACTTTGACATGGTTCACGCTGACACAAGAATACATGTAAGGCTCAATGTGCTCGGAAGCCACAATGTCAATAATGCTCTTGTGGCGCTCGCGGTGGCAGAGTATTTCGGCGTGGATTTGAAGGCTGCGGCTGCGGCACTCGAAGGATATACGGGTGTAGCCATGAGACAGCAGATTACAAAAAAGGACGGAGTTACCTATATAGATGACTCTTACAATGCGAGCCCCGATTCGATGAAGGCGGGACTTGGCGTTCTATGTCAGATGCCTGCATATTACAGGATTGCCGTTCTTGCGGATATGCTCGAGCTCGGTGAGAACACGAAGGAGTACCACAGACAGGTGGGCGTATATGCCGGACAGAGCAAGGTCGATGAGCTGCTTCTGTACGGGGAGCTCGCGAAATATATCGGCTATGGAGCAGAGCAGTATGTCAAGAATATAAGGCATTTTGACACGCTTGACGATATAAAGGAATACCTTAAAAATACCTTGAAGCCTGACACGGCAGTGCTGTTTAAGGGCTCAAGGGGAATGAAGCTCAATGAGGTCGTTGACGGGCTTATAAAATAATGCGTGATATAAAAGGAGAACTGACATGATATTAAGGGAATTGATTTCAGAGCTTGATTACACATTGTACAATGGCAGTGAGGATATTGAGATTACGGAGCTTGTCTGCGACTCGAGAAAGCTTGTAAAGGGTTGCCTTTTTGTATGCGTTAAGGGAACCGTCTTTGACGGACATAATTTTATAGATGAGGCGATTAAGCAGGGTGCTGCCGCGATTATAACGGAGCACGAGGTTGAGATTACCGGCAACAGAAAAAATACGACCTTTATTGCGGCGGCTGACTGCAGGAACACGCTCGCGCTTGTGTCGGCGGCGTATTTCGGCCACCCTGCCAAGAGATTATTTACGATAGGAATTACGGGCACGAAGGGAAAGACCACGACGGCGTTCATGGTACGCGAGATACTTGAAAGATGCGGCTATAAGACGGGACTTATCGGCACCATCGAGATAATAACGGGTTCAAGGCATATTGAGTCGGCGAACACCACGCCGGAATCCTACGATGTGCAGAGATATTTTAAGGAGATGGCTGACAACGGCTGCCAGTGTGTTGTCATGGAGGTGTCCTCGCAGGCTCTTATGATGAAAAGATGTGCGGGCATCATGTTTGACATAGGTGTTTTCACTAATCTCGAGCCTGACCATATCGGACCTAATGAGCACGCAAGCTTTGAGGACTATATGCACTGCAAGGGACTCCTTTTTAAACAGTGTAAGACGGGCATCGTCAATTTCGACGATGAGCACACCTCGCAGGTATTGGAGGGACACACCTGTGCCGTTGAGACCTACGGGCTTAACGAGGGTGCCGGTCTGCGCGCAGTGAATATTCAGTATATACACGAGCCGGGACATATCAGCACGGAGTACGACATAGAAGGTGAGAAGCTTCACATCAAGCTTTCGCTCCCGGGAAAATTCAGCGTGTACAATTCCCTCTGCGCCGTTGCTGTCACAAGACATTTAAAGGTCGATGAACAGAAGCTTAAGGAGGCTCTACTGACCGTTGCGGTCAAGGGAAGAGTGGAGCCTGTGAAGGTTTCAGACAAATTCATTCTTATGATTGACTACGCGCACAATGCCATGAGCTTGAAGAGTATTCTCGAGACGCTCAGGGAGTATAATCCTAAGAGGATTGTGAGCGTTTTCGGCTGCGGCGGAAACCGCTCGAAGCTTCGCCGCTATGAGATGGGGGAGGTCTCGGGAAAGCTTGCCGATTTTACGATAATAACCTCGGATAACCCAAGATATGAGGAGCCGCTTGACATTATCGCGGACATAAGAGGCAGCATAGAAAAGACGGGCGGCGAATTTATAGAAATTCCTGACCGCAAGGAGGCTATCCGCTATGCGATAGAGCATGGCAGGGAGGGCGATATAATCGTGCTCGCCGGAAAGGGGCACGAGGACTATCAGGAAATTAAGGGTGTGAAATACCCTATGGACGAGAGAGTGCTTATAAAGGAAGTGCTTGAGGAAATAAGTGCCGCTGCGAAGCAGTGACATGGGGGCTTAAAATGTGGTTTGCAGATATCATAGTTGATATTTCCATTGATAAACTTGATAAGACATTCCAGTATATTCTGCCCGATGAGCTTTTAGGCAGCGTCGAGATAGGCTCGCAGGTAAATGTTCCTTTCGGAAACAGAAGGATAACAGGCTATGTGGTGAATATCACGGACGAGGCTGAGTTCGACGTGAACAGAATGAAGCCCATCGAGTCGCTTGTCGGCAATGCGGTGTCAATAGACGGGCGTATGATAAAGCTGGCCTATTGGATGAAGCACAATTACGGCTCCTCCATCAATCAGGCACTAAAGACCGTTCTGCCGGTCAAGGAGACCGTGAGGGAAAAGACGCAGAGCACTATCTCGCTGTCGGAGGAGTACAGCGCTGACAGTGAAAAGGTCACTGCATTTTTGGCTGAGTGCGGGAAAAAGCACTATGCGGCAAAGCAGAGGATTGTCGAGACCCTTTTTAAAGACGGCGCGCTCGATGAGGGCATGGTAAAATCGAAGCTTAACATATCTGCGTCCACAATCACTGCGCTCATAAAGCAGGGCGTGATAGTTAAGGACGATAACCTGGTTTACCGCAACCCAATTAACAGGGAGTACGCGCCGGCAGCCAAGTGTCAGCTAAATTCCGAGCAGAGCTATGTGGCACATTCAATTATTGCGGACTACGATGCAGGAAAGCGCGCGACTTACCTTATAAAAGGTGTCACGGGCAGCGGCAAGACTGAGGTGTATCTGGAGATAATAGAACATGTGCTCTCGATGGACAGACAGGTTATCATGCTCATTCCCGAGATTGCACTTACCTATCAGACCGTTATGCGCTTTTACAGACGGTTCGGAAATCAGGTTTCGATACTCAATTCGAGAATGTCAAAGGGCGAGCGCTACGACCAGTATCTGCGCGCGAAAAGGGGCGAGATAAATATTATGATCGGCCCGCGCTCGGCGCTTTTTACACCGTTTGACAGGCTCGGACTTATTGTTATAGATGAGGAGCACGAGGGGGCATACAAGAGTGATTCCGTGCCTAAGTACCATGCGAGGGAGACAGCCATTGAGCTCGCCTCAATGTGCGGGGCATCGGTCATTCTCGGCTCAGCGACCCCGTCGGTAGATGCCTACTATAAGGCGAGAAGCGGCGAGTATAAGCTCTTCGTGCTCAACAACAGAGCCGGGGAGAGCATACTGCCGGAGGTCGAGACGGTCGACCTTCGCGAGGAGTTAAAGAGCGGGAACAAATCGATATTCAGCAGGAAGCTTAAAAAGCTTATGGAGGAGCGCCTTGCAAATAAGGAGCAGATTATGCTCTTTTTGAACAGGCGCGGCTATGTCGGATTTATTAATTGCAGAGAGTGCGGACATGTGATAAAATGTCCTCATTGTGATATCGCGCTGACGGCGCACAACAACGGCAGACTCGTATGCCATTACTGCGGCTACAGCGAGCCGGACAAGAAACTGTGCCCAAAATGCGGGTCAAAATATATAGGCGGCTTCAAGGTGGGAACCGAGAAGATAGAGCAGGCGGTAAAGGATACCTTTCCCACGGCGCGTGTTCTCCGCATGGATTTTGACACGACCAAGGGCAAGGAGGGTCACGAGAAGATACTCGAGGAGTTCGCGGGCGGCAATGCCGATATACTTGTCGGCACCCAGATGATAGTGAAGGGACATGATTTTCCTAATGTCACTTTAATGGGAATACTTCTCGCGGATTTGTCGCTATACTCGTCGGACTTTCGGGCACAGGAGAGAACCTTCGAGCTTCTTACACAGGCGGCAGGAAGGGCAGGGCGCGGAACGAAGCGCGGCAACGTCATTATACAGTCGTACGACCCGTCACATTACAGTATTCAGACTGCGATGCATCACGATTATGACGGCTTTTATGAGCAGGAGATAATGTACAGGGAGCTCATGGACTATCCGCCCGTGTCCAATCTTCTGACGGTGAAGGTCTCGTCAAAATACGAGCAGCTTGCGAATGATGCGCCGGTGTGGCTTCTGAATGTGGCTACGAGGGAATTGGAAAAAATATTCGGGGACACGGAGATTGAAATGCCGCGGGCGATAGGTCCGTCGAGGGCTTCGGTTTATAAACTTAATGATATTTTTTCAGTTCTTTTATTTTTTAAACATAAACAGTACACAGTTCTGACACAGGTTAAGGATATATTGGAGAAGTATATAAGGGAACATGAGCAGGACTTCAAGATGGTGAGTGTACAGTTTGATTTTAACCAGTAAGATATTAATAAGAAAAGAGGAAAATAAAATGGCACTTAGACAGATTAGAACAATCGGAGACCCTTGCCTTAACAAGGTATGCAGGGAGGTAGACGAGGTCAACGAGCGTACACTTACACTTATCGATGACATGCTCGACACAATGTATGAGGCTGACGGTGTGGGTCTTGCGGCACCGCAGGTGGGAGTATTAAAGAGAATAGTTGTCATCGATGTCGGAGATGGTCCGATTGTGATGATTAACCCTGAAATTCTTGAGACGAGCGGAAGCCAGACGGGAAGCGAGGGCTGTCTTAGTGTTCCGGGCAAGGCAGGAAATGTGACGAGACCTAACTACGTCAAGGCTAAGGCTTACGACGAGGAGATGAACGAGTATATCATAGAGGGCGAGGAGCTTCTCGCACGCGCTATCTGCCATGAGCTCGCACATCTCGACGGACATCTCTACACGGAGCTTGTCGAGGGAGATCTCGTTGACACAGAGTCGGCAGAGGACAAGAAGAAAAAGCACAGAAAGTAATTTATTTTGGTATTCAGGTCACTGCATGGCGGTGATGAAGCAGTTATATGGAGGATTTAGATGAGAGTAGTCTTTATGGGAACGCCGGATTTCGCCGTTGGAACTTTAAAAGAGCTTATTTTGGCAGGGCATGAGGTGGCAGCGGTTGTCACACAGCCCGACAAGCCGAAGGGCAGAGGAAAAGAGCTTCTTATGACACCTGTCAAGGCGGAGGCATTGGCACATGGAATACCGGTGTACCAGCCGGAAAAAATAAGAAAGAATGAGGAATTTCTGGAAGAACTGAAAAAAATCAATCCAGATGTGATAGTCGTTGTCGCATTTGGACAAATTCTTCCTGTGAGTGTGCTCGAGCTTCCTAAGTACGGCTGCGTAAATGTACACGCATCACTTCTTCCGATGTACCGCGGCGCCGCACCTTTGCAGTGGGTCATCATAAACGGCGAGAAGGTCAGTGGTGTCACGACAATGCAGATGGATAAGGGACTTGACACGGGCGACATGCTTCTGAAGGAGGAGGTTGAGATTGCTCCGAAGGAGACCTATGAGACCTATCACGACAAGCTCGCGGTCGTCGGCTCAAAGCTTCTTATTAAGACACTCGAGGGCTTGGAAGCCGGGACGATCACCCCTGTGAAGCAGGAGGGTGAAACCTGCTACGCTTCAATGATAGACAAGAGCCTCGGCAACCTCGACTTTACAAGACCTGCCGTGGAGCTTGAGAGGCTTATGAGAGGACTTGATCCCGCTCCGGCAGCCTACACTTTCCTTGACGGAAAGATGTTAAAGCTTTTCGGCGCAGACGTTGTCGATGCGGGCAGGGAATACAGCCCGTCCGAATGTGGCATAATAACCAACATAACCAAGAACACCTTCGACATCACAACCGGCGCAGGTGTACTCAGAGTGAACGAGGTACAGCTCGAGGGCAAGAAGCGCATGGACACAGGTTCATTCCTGCGCGGCTACAAGCTGGCAGAAGGAGCGGTGCTCAAAAATACAAGATAGAGGTAAACACTCTAAAACCTAATTTAATGAACAGTTGTGTAATTTTTTTCTATATTACAAGCTGGGTACTTTGTAGCCATCGGCGTTTGGCGGCTGTTATTTAGCCGCTTATGCGCCGCTATGTGCTACAATGTAGCGAGAGCGTGCCCAGCGGTAATATAGAAAAAAATTGCACAACGTCCGTTATTAAATATTTTTTCATAGAAAGGACTGATACACATGGTATTAGCTTATTACTCATACGGCTACGGCTATGACCCGACATGGTTATTGCTTATCATCACGGGTATCATAGCGATCGTGGCACAGATACGCGTCTCATCAAGCTTTGCTAAGTACAGCAAGGTACAGAGCCGTACAGGGCTTACGGGTGCGGAGGCGGCGGAGAGAATACTCCACTCAAAGGGAATATATGACGTGAGAATACAGCACATAGCCGGAAGCCTCACGGACAATTACAATCCGACGGACAAGACACTCAATCTGTCAGACGCCACCTACAATTCACGCTCGGTGGCAGCGATAGGCGTTGCGGCGCACGAGTGCGGACATGCCATACAGCATGACGAGGGATATTCGTTTTTAAGATTCAGGACGATGCTTTTCCCTATCGCAAGCTTCGGATCACAGTTTTCGTTTATACTTATTTTACTCGGACTTTTCTTCGGCTCCTTCAGCGTGCTGATTGATGTCGGAATTATACTTTTCTCGTTTGCGGTGCTCTTCCAGATTGTGACACTGCCTGTAGAGTTCAACGCTTCATCGAGGGCACTCACGCTGTTGGCTGATAACGGTATACTCTACGACGGAGAGGTGGAGCAGACGAAGAAGGTTCTTAGTGCGGCTGCGATGACTTATGTGGCAAGTGCCGCCACAGCCATCATACAGCTTGCAAGATTACTTATGCTGAGAGGAAGAAATCGTGACTGATACGATAAATGAAAGAGAGATAGCCCTTGATATTCTCATGGAGGTGAACGAGAAGGAGCAGTATATACATGTTCTTTTGAATGAGGCACTCCGCAAATACCAGTACCTAGAGAAAAATGAGAGGGCATTTATCTCAAGGCTTGTAAAGGGAACAATGGAACGTAGACTGACACTTGATTATGTAATTAACCAAGTGTCTTCTGTGCGTGTAAATAAGATGAAGCCGCTCATAAGAAATCTCATGCGTATGAGCGTGTACCAGATGATGTACATGGAGCAGGTGCCGGTGAGTGCGGTCTGCAATGAGGCGGTGAAGCTCGCCAAGAAGAGAAAATTCAACAATCTGAGCGGTTTTGTCAACGGTGTTTTAAGAAACATAAGCAGACAGCTCCCACAGATGGAGCTGCCTGACGATTATAGTATAAAATATTCCGTTCCGCAGGAACTCGTCGATATGCTGACACAGGCTTACGGTGAGGAGGCTGTGAAGCTTATACTTGAGAGCTTTTTGAAGGAGCGCACGGTATCGGCTGTGACGAACACGGTGAGAATTTCTAAGAAGGAGCTGGTCGAAAGACTGACTGCACAGGGAATTACCGTGAAAGATGCGCCTTATGTGAAGGACGCTTTTATATTATCTGATTATAATTATCTTGACGATATACAGGAATTTGGCGAGGGCTTGTTTAATATACAGGACATAAGCAGTATGTTAGCAGGTGTGATAGCTGCGCCGGATAAGGACAGCACGGTGTTAGATGTGTGTGCGGCGCCGGGCGGAAAGAGCATATTCGCATCCCTTATGATGGGCGGAACAGGCCGCGTCATATCGAGAGACGTTTCCGAGAGAAAGACGGAGCAGATAGAGGAGAATGTGGAGAGGCTTGGTCTTGGCAATGTGACGGTTGAGGTTGCGGATGCCGTCATGCACAATGAGGTTGACGACGAGCGCGCGGATATGCTTCTTGCCGACCTGCCATGCTCGGGACTCGGTATAATAGGAAGAAAGCCTGACATAAAATATAATGTAAGCAAGGATAAAATCACAGGGATAGTAAGTTTGCAGAGAAGTATTTTAGATTCAGTGTGCAGTTATGTAAAACATGGTGGGTATATAGTGTACTCTACATGTACGCTTAATCCTCAGGAAAATGAGGAAAATGTACGATATATTAAGAGCAAAGGATTTGAGACGGTTGATATATCAGAGTCTCTTCCTGATGGACTTATAGAGGATGCAAAAAAAGCAGGAGACGTATTTTATGACAAGCTTGTGAAGGATGCGGCTGACGGTATGCTTACACTTATTCCGGGCGTTTATGAATGTGATGGCTTTTTTGTGGCAAAGCTTAAAAGGATATAGGAAAACGGAGAACAAAAATGGATAACTGTATGACAGAAAATGGTCTGAAGATTCCGTATGACGACATTAAATCACTCACAAAGTCGGAGTTTATAGAGCTTATAGGCGCACTTGGTGAGAAAAAATTCAGGGCTGAGCAGGTATACGACTGGATTCACAAAAAACTGGTAACAGATTACGACGATATGAAAAATGTCCCTAAGCTGTTGAAGGAGAAACTGGCAAACATAAGCCCGCTCACGGTGGTGACGCAGGTTGACAAGCAGGTGTCAGCGATAGACGGTACGGCAAAGTACCTCTTCAAGCTGGCGGACGGCAACCTCATAGAGAGTGTACTTATGAGATATCGTTTTGGCAATTCGGTATGCATCTCCTCTCAGGCGGGGTGCCGCATGGGGTGCAGGTTCTGTGCCTCGACCCTTAACGGTCTCTCAAGAAGCCTTCTCCCGTCGGAGATGCTTGACCAGATATACAGGATACAGGCGGACACGGGAGAGAGAGTATCTCATGTCGTTATTATGGGAACGGGAGAGCCGTTTGACAATTATGACAATGTGAGAAGATTTATAACGCTGCTCACGGACGAGAACGGAATTAACATCGGTGCGAGAAATCTGA
>CAMEEX010000109.1 GCA_945915235.1 uncultured Clostridia bacterium
TTTGTCATTTTTTATACTAAAATTGAGTAATTTGTGTAAAATCAAGAAAAGATTTCATACATGACATTGCAACAGTACACCATGTATGAAATCTTTTTATATTTGTCTTTTATGTTTATATTATAAATTTAGAACTCAAGCTGATCAACCGCCCTGTACTTGTGGTCGGTATGCAGAAGGTGATGTGACTCAGGCGAGAGCGGCTTTCCGAAATACTCCTTGTAGATGGTATGTATCTGCGGATTGCAATGACTGAAACGTATCTGCTTGTTCTTGTCAAGCCTGTAGAGTTCCTTCGCCCTGTCTGCCGCCATCTCGACACCGTCATGGATTGGCTGTCCGCCTCCGCCGACACAGCCGCCCGGGCATGCCATGACCTCGACAAAATCGTATGCCACGTCGCCGCGCTTTATCGCCTCGAGAAGCTTCCTCGCGTTTCCGAGCCCGTGCACCGTGGCTGTCTTTACCTCGACACCGCCCACGTCGAAGGTCGCCTCCTTCCAAGGACCATCTCCGAGACCTCGCACAACCTCAAACGCGTCCGGGTCGGGATTTTTCCCGGTAACGAGGTTATAGGCTGTACGAAGAGCCGCCTCCATGACGCCGCCCGTAGCTCCGAATATGACACCCGCGCCGGAGTACTCGCCAAGAGGTGAGTCGAACTCCACCTCGTCAAGCGCCATAGGGTACACACTCTCAGCCCTTATCATTCTGACAAGCTCCCTCGTCGTGATGACGATATCCACGTCCTGACCGAAGCCTGCATCAGCCATCTGCGGCAGTGCAGCTTCCTCCTTCTTGGACACGCAAGGCATAATGGATATCGAGCATATTCTCGCCGGGTCGATGTCAGCCTTCTTTGCGAAATAGCTCTTAGTGACCGCGCCGAACATCTGCTGCGGTGACTTCGCCGTTGAGAGGTGGTCGACAAACTCAGGGTACTGTGACTTCACGAAGCGCACCCAGCCAGGACAGCAGGATGTGAACATCGGGAACTTGTTTAAGTTTCTTCTCTTTAACTTCTCGACAAACTCCGTTCCCTCCTCCATGATCGTGAGGTCTGCTGAAAAGTTCGTGTCGAACACATAGTCAAAGCCCATGTGCTTTAGTGTTGCCGCAAGCCTCTTCTCGGTAGCCTGCTCCTTGGTCATGCCAAGCTGCTCACCCCACGCCGCGCGCACGGACGGAGCCACCTGGACAACCGTTATCACGTCAGGGTCATTTAACGCCGCGAACACCTTATCCGTGTCATCGCGCTCTCTTAATGCCCCGACAGGACAGTGGGTTATGCACTGACCGCATATGGCACAGTCCGCCTCCTCGATAGGACGGTTTCCGGACACATTTACCGTAGTTCTGCTTCCTGTATTAACCACGTCCCACACGCTCAGGCTCTGAACCTTGTCGCATATCTGTATGCAGCGCATGCACTTGATACATTTCGTGTTATCCCTTATAAGCGGAAAATCCATATTCCACGAAGTCTTTTCAAGCTCCTCGCGGAAAGGCACGTCTATAATTCCAAGGTTGTTCGAGATGGACTGGAGCGAGCAGTTGCCGCTTCTGACACAGGTTGCACAGTGCCCGTCATGCTGTGAGAGAATAAGCTGTACATTCATCTTTCTTATCTCTCTAACCTTAGGTGAGTTGGTGTATATCTCCATGCCCTCCTCTACCTTGTTGTTGCAGGCGGTTATGAGCTTATCTTTGCCCTTTAACTCCACAACACACACGCGGCACGCCGCAATCTCGTTAATCTCTTTGAGATAGCAAAGATGCGGGATATTTATTCCTATGCTGGCAGCCGCAGCCATAATTGTAGTTCCTTCAGGAACACTTAACTTTCTGTTGTTTATTGTAAGATTTACCATATCGCAGCTCTGCCTCCCTTGAACTTTCCGTAGCCGAAGTGGTCACATCTTAAGCATCTTGATGCCTCCTGACATGCCTCCTCCTCGCTCATTCCACATTCAAACGGCTCAAAGGTGCACTTGCGCTCACCTGCCTCCTTCTCTGACAGATTTACGCGTCCGCATGCAGGCTTGTCGTCAAGGCTCGCCGAAGGGATATCCACATCAACACTTATAAGGTGGTGATAACCGAGATACTCGTCGATATTGGCTGCCGCAACTTTGCCCGCCGCGATTGCGCGGATAACAGTTGCCGGCCCCGTAACGCAGTCTCCGCCTGCAAAAACACCCGGAAGGTCTGAAATCTCGCTGTCAGCCATCGCCTTGATATTGCCTCGCTTCACAGGGATACCAGCCTCCTCGAAATGTCTCGTCTCGATACCCTGACCGATAGCCACAATAACGATATCACAAGGTATTCTCACTTCCTCCTTCACGGAGTCGACAGGGCGGGCTCTTCCCCATGCGTCAATCTTCCCTATAATCTGCGGCTTAGCCCAGAGAGCCTTCACATTGCCCTCCTCGTCAGCCTCTATCCTGACAGGTGCGTGAAGCTCATAGAGCTCACAGCCCTCCTCAAGCGCTCCGTCGACCTCCTCAGGCAGCGCCGTCATATCGAGCTTGCGCCTTCTGTAGGCTATGATTGACTTTTTTGCGCCTAGTCTCACGGACGAGCGCACACAGTCCATGGCTACATTTCCACCGCCGATTACGACAACTGTTTTTCCCGTGAAATCAGGCATGTTCTCGTGCCCGATATCATTTAGAAGCTCGACGGCGGATATGACGCCCTTGCTGTCCTCACCCTCAATTCCGACCTTCTTATCCTGATGCGCTCCGATGGCGATGTACACTGCGTCGTACTCCTCGCGCAGCTCCTTTATCGTGATGTCCTCACCTATTTTTGTGTTGTACTTAACTTCAACTCCTGTTGAAAGAATTGCATCTAAGTCCTCCTGAAGCCTCTCTCTAGGGAAACGATAATTCGGGATACCGTATCTTAACATGCCGCCGAGCTTCGGTTTCATCTCATATACGACACATTTATGACCCATGAGCGACAAAAAGTATGCCGCCGAGAGTCCTCCCGGACCTCCGCCAACGATGGCAACCTTCTTGCCCGTCGGCTCACCGCACTCAGGGACAGGAACCTTTCCCGCGTGGTCGACCGCGAATCTCTTGAGACCGCGGATATTTATGGAGCTGTCGATCATGTTGCGCCTGCAGCGCGCCTCACATGGGTGCTCACATATAAGCGCACAAGCCGTAGGAAACGGATTATCCTTTCTGATAAGCTTTACAGCGTCGGCATATCTTCCTTCACCTACAAGTGCGACATAACCCGGTATGTCAACTCCCGCAGGACACAATGCCACACAAGGCACAGGCTGTGTGATATGATATGTACACTTTCCTGTCTTGATATGTGCAATATAGTCGTCCTTGAAGCCAGCAAGACCGCGCATAACCATTCCCGCCGCCTCGTAGCCGATGGCACAGTCAGCCGAATGATTGATGTCCTTGGCAAGCTTCTCAATCGTGTCTAATGTGTTCATGTCAGCCTTTCCGTCCAAAACATCGGATATAAGGTTGGCAAGCTGTCCAAGCCCTACGCGGCATGGTACACACTTGCCGCAGGTCTGTGCATGGCACAGGCGCAGAAAGTTGAGTGCAAGATCGACCGGGCATATTCCCGGAGGGCTGGCAATAATCATGCGCTCAAGGTCCTTATACAGACTCTCAACAGTCTGTCCTGCCACATTTGCTGTGGCAATCTTTAGTCTGCTCATAATTCTTCTCCATTCTTCACAAAATTTCGTACCTGTGTATATCTTATACGATTTAGCACACTAAAGTCAATGAAAGATAAATAATAGACAAACTTATCACTTTCTTATATTCTCTATCGCCTTATAGACATTTAACGTCCCGTATCCGAACAGAGGGTCGGGATATCTGTAGTCCTCTCTTCTGTCAGCGCCGCTTATCAAAAAATTTTTCACGGTGTACGAGCGCATGTAAGGATAAAGACCCTTTACAATGCCGTACTCGAGAATGAGCGCCGCCCCGCCCCCGGTTATCGCCGCCGCGAGGCTGCTGCCCGTCATCTGACCGTATGAATTGTCCCTGTCAGGCAGTGGACACAGCACATTCACACCCGGCGCAACGATATCCGGCTTATTGTCGCTGTAGGCAACAGTGCCTCTGCCGCTTCCTATGTATATGCTCCCGTCCCTGTAGCTGTATGCCCCCGCCGTGATAGGCACATTGGTATTTCCCGGGTCAGTTATCGTGTTGTACGGGTCGGGCTGCAAAAAATATGTGTCCGACCACAGAAATTCCCTGTTGTTTATCCACATGTTAAAACCGCCCGAGAGCACCGAATAGCCGTACGCCCTTATCGTCCATATTCCCGGTGACGGCGTAAAAAAACGGAGTGTCACGAAATTGAGCCCCGACACCGCCTGATTAAGCCCGTAAAAAACCTCTATCTGCGTCCCCTCAAGTATAAAGCGCAGCGTAGTTCTCTCATTTATCTTCGGCGGAACCCTCTGCTCCACGCGACCTATCGGCGAGATAAATTCAAGCGAGAACACCTCGGGCGGCTCCGACCATAGGACGCAGTAAAAGCCCTTGTCGTTTTCCCCAACTCTTATCTCAATAGGAATGTACTCTGCATCGGGCAGCAGATTTCCCCGAAAATGAAGCCTGCTGTTGGCGTAATTTCCCGTACAGGTCGTCACGCACCTCCCTATGTTTCTCCCGATATTGTCAAGATAGTCCGAGAGCACCGTACTCCCGGCATGCGAGGATATGTTGGTTCCGAGCCCTACCACTATGGATATAGGCATGCCTGCCATGCGCGCATACTGTTCAAGGAACCTCACGCCCAGTATTATGTCAATCTCCGAATAGCACAGGGCACTGTCATTTACAAGATAAAATTCCCGCAGATATCTCTTCGCCTGCCTGAGCTTTACTACCACAAGCCTCGCCCCCGGCGCAGCCCCGGTAAAGCCCTGCTCCGGCTTCTCCTGCCCCGCCGCGAGCCCTGCGAGCATCGTCCCATGTCCGCCCGCCTCGTCCGTGACGGGGACTATCTCCTGCGGATTTGCCGAGGAGAGCGCCTCATTTATCATAGCGTTAGAGTAAACCTTGCCGTACATCACCATGCTGTCGAGCTCACGTTCCGCGTTTATGTTTGCAGCGGCACCATTCAATATCCCTCTGCTGCCTTCCTGCACATCTCCTGCCGCCCCGCCATTTATTGCCACCGTTCCCCCCGTCTGGTCCCATATCGCGTCTATGATGCTGCTTCCGTCCTCCCTGACAAACGCCTCATGGTCATACCTTATTCCTGTATCGACTATGCCTATAAGCGTCCCCGTCCCGCGAAGCGTCAGAAAAGGCTGTTCCCGCACCTGTGTTATGCCTGCCGCCCCCATCGCGCCATAGTCCTGTGTACCGTATATAACAGGAAAAGAGGTGTACCCGAAATTCTCGTAGTTCACCTCTCCCGTTTCATTCCTATTAAGATGTATTATTCCCCATCTGTCATCTATCTGCGTCACACAGTAGTCCTTAAAGCCCTCCGCTCCCGGGTCAAACTCGTCGGAGCGCCTGTACAAAAGGTCGATATACTCCTCGCCCGTTATATATTTTCCGCAGTTATACATAATGATTTCCTGTATGCTTTTTTTAATACTATGACAAAGCGCGGAAAAAATTCTTGAAATTATATCCTGATGTTGAGGTCAAATAGTTTTTTATTTTTCTGACGTATAACGGAACTGTGTCAAAGCCATGTTCCATTAAATGCTGCCGCCATAACAAGTATCAGGCACATAACAATAAAGATACATACTATAAAACCAAATAAACAGGTAACAAGTCCGCTTCCCCACAACGTAAGATATGTTTTTCTGCTTCGTCTTGTTATAAAAGAAATAACCATGCCGATAAAAGAAAGCAGTGACCCTGCAAGTATAACGTCGGTATATTTGTATGGCGCATGATTTGCACTGTAAAAATAAAGCATAAACATAAATATAGAGATTATACCCAGTATAAGCGGCATTATAATAAGGATTTTGCTCTTAGAAATTCTATTCTCCAATTTCTCTTTATTCCCCGATTACTGCATAATTTATTCAGTTTCTCTTTCTGCCGATAAGTACCCTCTACGCCGGCAGATACCCCACTGTTCTCATCTCAATAAGCGGTCCGCCCTTCTTCTCGATATAGGCTCTTGTTATAGTCACCTTGCCGATATTGTCGTCCTTAGGTATCTCGTACATGATGTCGAGCATGAACTCCTCGATAATTGAGCGAAGTGCCCTCGCGCCCGTCTTTTTCTCGAGAGCCTTCTCAGCGATAGCCTCTATCGCATCGTCCTCGAACTCAAGCTTTACCTCATCGAGCTCGAGAAGCTTCTCGTACTGCTTGAGTATTGCGTTCTTCGGCTCCTTGAGTATCTTGATGAGCATGTCCTTCGTGAGCGCGTCGAGCGTGAACACTACAGGAAGTCGTCCTAAGAACTCCGGTATCATGCCGTATTTTCTCAAATCCTCTATCGTCACCTGTGAGATAAGGTTCTCAACATTGTCATACTTGTCCTTCAAATCTGCCATGAAGCCGATGGACGCCTGCTTGTTGAGACGCTCCTTTATGATATCCTCGAGGTCAGGAAAAGCACCGCCGCAGATAAAGAGAATGTTTCTGGTGTTGACCGTCACGAGCGGAACCATCGCATTCTTGCTGTTAGAGCCGACAGGAACCTCTATGTCTGCGCCCTCTAAGAGCTTTAACATTCCCTGCTGAACCGACTCACCGCTCACGTCACGGCTTCTGGTCTCCTTCTTCTTGGCAATCTTGTCTATCTCGTCGATAAATATAATTCCCTGTTCAGCCTTCTCAACGTCGTTGTCAGCCGCCGCAAGGAGCTTTGACACAACGCTCTCGATATCATCGCCGATATAGCCTGCCTCAGTGAGCGAGGTCGCGTCCGCTATCGCAAGAGGCACATTTAAGAGCCTTGCAAGTGTCTTTACAAGGTAGGTCTTACCGCTTCCGGTAGGTCCTATCATAAGCATGTTGGACTTTTCTATCTCTATGGAGTCCATCGTGTCGGTCGCAACCCTCTTATAGTGGTTGTAGACAGCGACAGAAATGACCTTCTTAGCGTACTCCTGACCGATGACATACTCGTCAAGCCTCTCCTTAATCTTGTGAGGCGCCGGAATATCCTTGAGGTTGATGAGAGGAACCTTCTTCTCACCCTCCTTCTTTTTCTTAATCTTCTGCTTCTGAGGAATCTCCCCTGCAAAATCGGACATGTTCATAAAATGTATGCCAGGAATATCCTTCGAAAGCTTCATCATCTCGTCATAGTTGAAATCGCCCTTCATGATGGTGTCCATCGAACGCTGCATACAGTCAGGGCACACATACATACCCATTCCCATCTGTATCATCTTGCCCGCCTTGCTCTCAGGACGGCGGCAGATGGAGCAGACCTTCTCGTACTCGTCATCATTATTCTTACTGCCACTGGTTCCCGCGCTACTATTGGCACCGTTTACCTTGGACTCCTCGTTGTTATCTATATTATTTCTATCTTCTGCCATATCTTACTCCTTCTTTTCCTTCCATATTGGTGTCGGCAACTATATAAATAGGTCTGTCCTTGACCTCCAGATAGGTCTTTGCAAGGTACTGTCCGAATATTCCCATGAAAAACAACTGCAATCCGCCTAAAAATGTTATTATACATGTCATTGAAGCCCAGCCCGCCACAGGATCCCCGAAAGCAAACTTTCTCACAACAATAAAAATAACCGCAATAAAAGCTATCAGGCAGAATAAAATTCCGATAAACGACGCAAACACAAGCGGCGTGGTCGAAAATGCCACTATTCCCTCGATGCTGTACTTGAACAGCGACCAGAAATTCCACTTCGTCTGCCCTGCCACTCTCTCGACATTCTCATAGGCAATCCACTTTGTCTTAAAGCCAACCCAGCCAAACATTCCCTTCGAGAAACGATTGTACTCGCGGCAGTTTAAAAGCGCATCGACAAACTGTCTGTTCATCAGCCTGAAATCCCTCGCCCCGTCCACTACCTCTGTGGTCGACATCTTTCCCATAAGCTTATAGAACATTCTCGCAAAAAATGACCTTATCGGCGGCTCCCCCTTGCGGGTTACACGTCTGGCTGCCGCACAGTCATAGCCCTCCTTCGTAACCGCCTCATACATATCTATAAGAAATTCCGGCGGATCCTGAAGGTCTGCGTCCATGATGGCAACATAATCACCGTCAGCATATGCAAGTCCCGCATACATTCCTGCCTCTTTTCCAAAATTCCTCGAAAATGACACATATTTTACAACAGGGTGCGTCTGTGCTATCCCCTTCATCACCTCAAGCGTATTGTCCCTCGAGCCGTCATTTACCAGCACAACCTGAAAATCCACATAATCCATCTTAGCTATTATTCTATCTAAAACCTCAATAAATTTAGGTAACGCCTCACTCTCATTATAACAAGGCACAACAACGGAAATTAAATCTTTCATCCGAAAACCTCCCATGCCAATGTTTCGCACTGGCATAAATCCATCCATGTATGCTATCGGCTATCATATCCCTAGCGGTAATAGTCGTAAATGCTACAACTATTTATACAGTATACACAATATACAGTGATATTGCAAGAAAAAAGCGGAAGCGGATACATACGCCTTACACATACAATATCCGTTTCCGCCTGCTATATCAGGTATAAATTTTAAATTCTGCCTTTTTCTTTTTATCTGTTATTGTTTGTCTGCGGCTTCTCTGTCAAAGTTACCGTTGTCGTGTTCTCGACAAACTCGCCATTCTCAAGGTGTGAGTAAGTAACCTCAACCTCCTCGCCGACCTCATAGTACTGCATCATGTTCACAAGTGTCTCCCAGGAGTCAACGTCCTTGCCATCAAAGCTTGTGATGACATCATTTACTCTAAGACCTGCTGCCTCTGCCGCCGAACCCTCTGAAACACTTCTGATAAGAACACCTACAGGCCAGCCGTAAGTCTGTGAAATCTCAGATGTAACCGAGCTTCCCGATACTCCAAGGTATCCTCTCTCATCGTTGTCAAGTGCCACTCTTGTCGTCTGTGTTGACAGGTCATCAATTATATCCTTAACGGACTCGATTGAGATGGCATAGCCCATACCCTCAACCTTGGTATCAGTCATCTTTACGGAGTTGATACCTATTACTTCTCCCTCTGCATTGAACAATGCACCACCGCTGTTTCCCGGATTGATTGCCGCATCTGTCTGGATGAGGTGCTCATATACAACATCGTCAACAGTGAGACTCTTATCAACCGCACTTACAATACCTGTTGTTACGGATATTCCATAGCCTGCTGCATTACCTATGGCGATGGCAGCCTCACCGACCTTCACATCAGTGGAGGAACCAAGCTTAGCTATCGAGATGGCTGACATTGTCGAATTACTTATATCATCAAGCTTAACCGCAACAACCGCAAGGTCGCTGTCAGCCTTCATTCCCTTGATAACCGCATCTACCTCAGCGCCGTCGCCGAAGGTTACTTTAAGATTATTTACGTTCTCTACGACATGGGCGTTGGTCACAACCAGAAGCTCCGTGTCATTTGCTCCGATAATGATACCTGAACCGCTCACGCTCGCCTCGTAGGACTGTGGGTAATTGCCCCAGAAGCTGAAACCGTAGGAGCTGCTTGTAACTGTCTGTGTACCGCTTATTGCGACAACTGAGCTGATGACGTTATCTACGATATCCGATACATCGAGAACCTTTGCACCCGATGTTACCGAGTTCGATGACATGCTCGTGAGTGTTGAGCCTGTGGCTGATGCGTCCGTTATTCCTGCAAGATAGCTCTTGTTAAGCTCCTTTGCAATCTGGCTTAACTGCTCATCTGTAAGCTCTGTCGAGGACTTTGTAGGAAAATTAATGTATCCGGCATACATTGCTCCGTAGCAGGAGGCTCCTGCAACCGCACCGATCACGGCTGCACATGCAACACCTCTGACTGCCCTGAACATGAAGCCGTCTTGGACTTCCTGTCGTTGTTCATGCCGTACAGATTACTGTAGTCTGACCGGCTTTCAAAGCTGCTCTGGCTGTAAGTTGACTGGTATACATTCTCGCCTGAGGCTGCCGATGCATCTGCCGCATTGACCGTGTTCTGTGACATATCCGCATTGCTCATCTGCACGCTGCTATTCATAGTTCCGTCTACATCAACCTGTGCGCTGCTGTTAACTGCTTCATTTACATTCATCTCTGTATTGTTGTCATTGTCATTCATATTGTTAAATCCATACTCATTGTTATCCATAATTATTACCTCCATATTTATCTTGAGGGATTT
>CAMEEX010000110.1 GCA_945915235.1 uncultured Clostridia bacterium
TATTCCTTACCATGCGGCGGAAAATTATATAAACAGACTCGTGTCAAACGGGCACAAGGTGGCAATCTGTGAGCAGGTGGAGGACCCTAAGCTTGCCAAGGGACTTGTAAAGAGAGAGGTTATCCGCATCGTGACACCGGGCACAAATTTCAACCCTTCGGCGCTCGAGGAAGGAAAAAACAACTACATAATGTGTGTTGTGTACATGAGCAATATGCTCGGGATATCTGTCTCGGATATCACCACGGGAGAGTACCTTGTGACGGAGGTGCACTCGGCGAGGGAGCTCTTTGATGAGATTAACAAGTTTTCCCCGTCAGAGATAATATGCAATGAGGCGTTTATGATGAGCGGCATATCGCTTGACGGCATCAAGGACAGGCTGAATATCACGGTGTCCTCACTTGAGCCGTACTATTTTGACGATGAGCTGTCAAAAAGACTGCTGCTTGAGCACTTCAAGGCTGCGGACATGACCGGACTCGGACTTTCAGATTACTCGATAGGCTCCGTTGCGGCGGGGGCACTTTTGCAGTACCTCTATGAGACGCAGAAGAGCTCGCTTCCGCACCTTACGCATATAACACCGTATGCTGTCGGAAAATACATGATAGTTGACAGCTCCACCAGGCGCAACCTTGAGCTCACGGAGACGCTCAGGGAGAAGCAGAAGAAGGGTTCTCTTTTGTGGGTGCTTGACAAGACCAAGACTGCCATGGGCGCCAGAAAACTGAGACAGATGATAGAGCAGCCGCTTGTCGTTGCGGAGGATATCGTGCGCCGTCAGGAGGCGGTCGCCTACCTCAAGAACGATGTCATAACGAGGGAGGAGTTAAGGGAATACTTAAATCCTGTCTATGATCTTGAGCGTCTTATAGGGCGGATAAGCACCAAGTCCGCAAATCCGAGGGACATGATTGCCCTCAAAAGCTCACTCTCGATGCTTCCTCATATAAAGTATCTCATAAGGGAGTGCAATGTGCCGCTTTTGCATGAGCTGCACGATGAGATTGACGAGCTTGAAGATGTCTGCACATTGATTGAGCGCGCCATCGTTGACGAGCCGCCTATCGCCATAAAGGACGGCGGTCTCATAAAGGAGGGCTTCAATGAGGAGATAGACAGGCTCAGAACCGCCAAGACGGAGGGTAAGAACTGGCTTGCACAGCTTGAGACGGACGAGAGGGAGAGAACGGGCATAAAGAACCTTAGAATTAAGTACAATAAGGTCTTTGGCTACTATATAGAAGTATTAAATTCCTTCAAGGGAAGTGTCCCGGAGGATTATATAAGAAAACAGACACTCACAAATGCGGAGAGATACTCGACACCTAAGCTCAAGGAACTCGAGGATATCATACTCAATGCGGAGGATAAGCTCTTCTCGCTCGAGTACGACGTGTTTGCGGACGTGAGGGAGAATGTGTCCGCCGAGGTCGTGAGGATACAAAAGACGGCAGGTGCGGTGGCACAGCTTGACGTGTTCGCATCGCTCGCGGCAGTGGCGGATCAGAACGATTATGTGTGCCCTAAGATTAACAGCAAGGGTGTAATAGATATCAAGGAGGGCAGACACCCTGTTGTCGAGAAAATGATACCTAACAACATGTTTATCCCGAATGACACCTATCTTGACAACAACAAGAAGAGGGTGTCGATAATCACGGGACCGAACATGGCGGGTAAATCCACCTACATGAGGCAGGCGGCGCTCATCGTGCTCATGGCACAGATAGGCTCGTTTGTCCCGGCAAAATCCGCGGATATCGGGCTTGTCGACAGAATATTTACGCGTGTGGGTGCGTCTGACGACCTCGCAAGCGGTCAGAGTACGTTCATGGTCGAGATGAACGAGGTTGCAAACATACTTAGAAATGCCACCTCGAACAGCCTTTTAGTGCTCGACGAGATTGGACGAGGCACTAGCACCTTCGACGGGCTGAGCATTGCGTGGTCGGTTGTGGAGCACATCAGCAATCCTAAGCTTTTAGGTGCAAAGACTCTGTTTGCGACCCATTACCATGAGCTCACTGAGCTTGAGGGAACGATTGACTCCGTGAACAACTACTGCATAGCGGTCAAGGAGCAGGGTGATGACATCGTGTTCCTTCGAAAGATAGTCGCAGGCGGTGCTGACAAGAGCTACGGCATACAGGTTGCCAAGCTTGCAGGAGTGCCTGAAAGCGTGATAAACCGCGCGAAGGAGATTTTGGCAGACCTCGTGGACGCGGATATTTCCGCGAAAGCGAAGGAGATTGCCAAGCTTGGTGCGGGTTCGGCTAAGACCAAGAAGAAAATGACAAAGCCGGACGATGTTGACCTTGAACAGATGACGCTTTTTGATGCGGTGAAGGACGATGACATTATAGAGGAGCTTAAGAATATTGACCTCGGAAATCTCACACCTATCGAGGCGTTGAACACCTTATACAAGCTTCAGAACAAGGCGAAGAACCGCTGGAGCTGTTAGGCATAAAAGACAGCAGAGAAAAATTGAAGGGAAAGCTTTGCGGAAAGGAAAGATATGGCGCAGATAAAGGTATTAGACCAGAGCACGATAAATAAAATAGCAGCCGGAGAGGTGATTGAAAGACCTTCCTCGGTGGTGAAGGAGCTTGTCGAAAACGCCATCGATGCGGGGGCATCTGCCGTCACTATCGAGATAAAGGACGGCGGCTGTTCATTTATAAGAATTACCGACAACGGAAGCGGAATACCCAAGGATCAGATACAGCTCGCATTTCTGCGCCATTCCACGAGCAAGATTAAGTCAGTGGAGGATCTGCTCACGATATCCTCGCTCGGCTTCAGGGGTGAGGCTCTCTCGAGCATTGCGGCGGTGTCGCAGGTGGAACTCATCACGAAAACTGCGGACAGCCTCACGGGAAGCAGATATTTAATAGACGGCGGCAAGGAGAAGAGCATGGAGGAGATTGGCGCTCCGAACGGGACGACCTTTCTTGTGAGAAACCTGTTTTACAATACACCGGCACGCCGCAAATTCTTAAAGACTGGCATAACTGAGGGCAATTACATAAGTGACCTTGTGGAAAAGCTTGCGCTCTCGCACCCGGAGATATCCTTCAGATTTATAAGCGGAGGACAGAATAAGCTCTATACATCGGGAAACGGCACGTTAAAGGACGTCATATACGGCGTGTACGGGCGCGAGATAACAGCAGGGCTTATCACTCTTGAGTATGAGTGCGAGCTCTTTAAGGTGGACGGATTCATCGGCAAGCCTGCCATGAACAGGGGCAACAGGGCACTTGAGAATTACTATATAAACGGACGATATATAAAGAGCAGCATAATCTCAAAGGCTATCGAGGATGCCTATGCGGGCTACTCCATGCCTAAGAAGTATCCTTTCACGTCGCTGCATTTCCACATAGACCCTGACACCATAGACATCAATGTCCACCCGACGAAGATGGAGCTTCGTTTCTCGGAGGGAGAGAGGGTTTACAAGGAGCTCTACACTGCAGTGCATGACGCAATTATGCACAGAGATGTGATTCCGCAGGTGACGCTTGATGACAATAAAAGGACTGTCAGCCATAGTGCACAGATTGTCAATGAGCAGATTAATAAGACGGTATTGCAAGGCAATGTGCCGTCAACGCAGGCAGCGCAGTTATCAAGGACGCAGGAGACTGTCACACCGCCCAAGATAAAGGAAAACAAGATTCCTGAGCCGTTTGAGGTAAATCGAATGTCGGCGGCGAAAAATGCGGCTTTGCAGGAAGCGGACGTGAAAACTGGCACTGATAACAACAGGAGCACTTCGTCATACGGTGACATTACTCCGGTGGGCGGTGCCATATTAGGTGAGCACAGGACGGAGTACAAGGCGCACGACAGCAGAGCACATGAAGAAAAGCCATATGAGAAAGCTGCGGAGATAAAGAGTGAGCCGGCTCCCGCAGCGGTGCCTGAACAGCTAAGTCTTTTTAATGAGGATAAGAAGCTTCTCGACCAGAAAAATCTTGCGGACCACAAGGTTATAGGGCAGCTTTTTGACACCTACTGGCTTATCGAGTTTGACCAGAAGCTCTTTATAATGGATCAGCACGCCGCACATGAGAAGGTTTTATATGAGCGCTTTATGAAGCGCGCCGCGGAGGGGAAGCCAGCATCGCAGCAGCTTATGCCGCCGCAGATAATCACTCTTACCTTGGCGGCGGGGCAGGTGTTGAAGGACAATCTTGACATCATTACGGGCATGGGCTTTGAGATAGAGAGCTTCGGCGGAAATGAATACACGATACGCGCCGTACCTGTGGAGCTATACGGGGCATCGGGCAAGGACATGATAATGGAGATAATCGACGACCTCATGGAGAATCCGGGAAGGGTATCCAACGAGACCATAAAGGGCAGGATTGCGACCATGGCGTGCAAGGCTGCCGTGAAGGGAAATAACCGCCTGCAGCCCGAGGAGGTGCGTGAGCTGGTCAGTGAGCTTATGACGCTTGACAATCCATACAACTGTCCTCATGGACGACCTACGATGATATCCATGTCAAAGTATGAGCTCGAAAAGAAATTTAAGAGAATAGTGTGAAAAAATAGTATGAAGAAAAAAATGATAGTACTCACAGGACCTACCGCGGTCGGCAAGACGGATTTATCCATAAGGCTTGCGAAGGCGGTAGGGGGAGAGATAATAAGTGCCGATTCGATGCAGGTGTACAGACGCATGGATATAGGAACTGCCAAGATAAAAAAGGAAGAAATGAATGGTGTGAGGCACCATCTTATAGATATATTGGAGCCGACGGAGAGTTTTAACGCATTCCTTTTTAAGGAATATGCGCTTAAGGCGGCGAATGAGATATGGGAGCGCGGCATGATACCGATTATAGTCGGTGGAACAGGCTTCTATATCCAGACGCTTTTGTATGACATCGAGTTTGCCGACAGCGATGAGAATGACGGCATAAGAGATGAGTTAAACAGGCTTTATGAGGAGCACGGCGCGGGCTATATGCACGACCTGCTCGCCGAGGTTGACCCCGAGTATGCGGCGGAGGTTCACGAGAACAACGTGAAAAAGGTTATTCGCGCGATAGAGTTTTTCAGGCAGACGGGGCAGAAGATGTCGGAGCACAATGTGGAGCAGAGGGATCGCACCTCGCCGTACAATTTTGAGTATTTTGTTCTGAGTGATGACAGGGCTGTGCTCTATGAGCGCATAGACAGGCGTATAGACAAGATGCTTGAGGAAGGACTTGTCGATGAAGTTAAGCGGCTTTTAGATGAAGGCGTTGAGAGAGGTTGTGTGTCCATGCAGGGACTCGGCTACAAGGAGATTGCGGCATACCTTGCCGGGGAGATAAGCCTCGATGAGGCGGTGTATATCCTGAAGCGTGACACCAGGCATTTTGCGAAGCGGCAGCTCACATGGTTTCGCCGCGAGAAGGACGTCAATTTTGTACGGCTCAACGAGCTCGGAAGCAGGGACGCGGCCTTTGAGTATATGCTTGACGCGCTCCGAAAGAAAAATATTATAGAGTAAAAACAGAGTATTGTGTTATATCTTAGAATTATTTATGCCGTCAGCTTGCGGCGGAATGGAGATAAAAATGAGTATCACAGATGAAATTTACAGTATGTACCGTGAGATGGGAATATGCAGCGAGGTGTTAGACTACGGCATGCGCGCTGAGAAAAAACTCACGGAGCGCTTTGAGAAGATAGACAGGATTGCCGAGTACAACCAGTTGAAGGTTTTAAAGGCGATGCAGAAAAACCATGTGAGCGAGGCTCATTTCGGCTCAAGCACGGGCTATGGCTACACCGATATGGGAAGGGACACGCTCGAGCAGGTGTATGCCGATGTATTCCACACAGAGACCGCGCTCGTGCGTCCGCAGATTACCTGCGGAACCCATGCACTCACAATCGCGCTTGCCGGCAATTTAAGACCGGGAGACGAGCTTCTATCTCCTGTGGGAAAGCCTTACGACACGCTTCAGGGAATAATCGGAATGAGGGAGTGCCCGGGTTCGCTTGCAGAGTATGGGATAAGCTACAGACAGGTTGACCTGCTTCCTGACGGTGGCTTTGACTTTGACGGAATAAGGGCGGCCATAAACGAAAAGACCAAGCTTGTCACAATACAGCGTTCCAAGGGTTATGACAGCAGACCGACACTCTCTGTTGAGAGAATAGGCGAGCTCATAAGCTTCATAAAGGGAATAAAGCCGGAGATTATCTGCATGGTTGACAACTGCTACGGCGAGTTTGTCGAGACGATAGAGCCGTCAGATGTGGGGGCGGATATGGTTGTCGGCTCACTTATAAAAAATCCGGGCGGCGGACTCGCACCTATAGGTGGATACATCGCCGGCAAGGAGGAGTATGTAAACCAGGCGGCATACCGCCTTACAGCCCCGGGACTCGGAAAGGAGCTCGGTGCAACGCTCGGGGTAAATCATTCCTTCTATCAGGGCTTTTTCCTCGCGCCGACCGTGACTGCGGGAGCACTTAAGGGCGCAATCCATGCGGCTAATCTCTATGAGAGCCTCGGCTACAGGGTTATACCTGACAGCAATGAGGAGCGATACGACATAATTCAGGCTGTTGAGATGGGAACGGCAGAGGGGCTTATCGCATTCTGCGAGGGTATCCAGGCTGCGGCTCCGGTTGACAGCTTTGCGGTTCCCGAGCCTTGGGATATGCCGGGATATGATTCACAGGTCATCATGGCGGCGGGAGCATTTATATCCGGGGCGTCCATTGAGCTGAGCGCCGACGGTCCGCTCCGCGAGCCTTACACGGCGTTTTTTCAGGGTGGACTTACATGGAATCACGCGCGCTTTGGAATATTGAAGAGTCTACAGCAGCTTGTTGATAAAGGAATTGTAAAAGTTACGGATTTGTGCTAAATTTTACATAGGGGATGCCATTTTGCCGGAACGGAGGTTAAAATGGATTTATGTAAGAGCACAGATGGGTGTGAGGGAGCACTGCTTCCTTATGAAAAATGTCAGGCATACGGCTTTGAGAGCCTGAGTGACGAGGAGCTTCTTGCCATAATAATAAGGAGCGGAACCAGAAATCATAGCTGCATGGAGGCTGCGTCGGCTCTCGTAAATAAGCTAGAGGGGCGGGGAATAGTCGGGCTGCAGAGAATTTCGGTGAAGGAACTTTCAGCACTTCCCGGAATAGGCAGGGTGAAGGCTGTACAGCTAAAGTCGATATGTGAGCTTTCAAGGCGCATGGCGAACAGCAGAAGAGTTGAAAGACCAAGACTTGGCTCGGCAGAAGCTGTTGTCGCATATCTTATGGAGGATATGAGGCATTTAGAACAGGAGCAGTTAAGACTGCTTTTGCTCGACACCAGGTATATGCTGATACATGAGAAGATAATGAGCATAGGCACTGCCAACAGCACGATAATGCCGCCCAGGGAGATTTGCAGGGAGGCGCTTTTAAAGGACAGCACATGCTTTATTCTCGTACACAATCACCCGACAGGGGATCCGACTCCGAGCCGGGAGGACATAGTGGCAACGAACAAGATAATGAATGCAGCTAATTTAATTGGGGTCTCACTGATTGACCACATAATTATTGGTGATAATACATATATCAGTATGAAGGACAGCAAACTGATATAAATCCGGCGCGGCAGCGTTTTAGAATGGAGGAATGTATATGGCTAGAAACATTTTTGGCCTTGATATAGGTACAAGCAACATTAAGATTTATTGCAGTGAGAGGGATGAAATCCTCAATGAGAAGAACATCATTGCGATTGCCAACAAGAAGGATATTTTCGCGGTGGGCGATGAGGCATTTGAGATGCACGAGAAGGCACCGAGCTCGATTCAGGTGACTTTTCCGGTAAAATACGGAGTTATCGCCGATTTTGCCAATATGCAGGTGCTTGTTACCGAGTTTATAAAGAAACTCAGCAAGGGCGGCAAGATTGCTCCGGCAGATTACTATATTGCAGTGCCTACGGATATAACCGAGGTGGAGAAAAGAGCATTTTTGGAGCTTATCCGGGACTCGAAGATAAAGGCGAGAAAGATAATGGTCATCAACAAGCCGGTGGCTGATGCTGTCGGCTCAGGTGTTGATGTAAACGGCGCCAAGGGTGTCATGGTGGTAAATATCGGTGCGGACACCACTGAGATTTCGGTTATGAGCCTTGGCGGCATCGTTATAAGCCGTGCGGTAAAATTCGGCGGAAATAAGCTCGACGAGCAGATTATCGGCGCGGTACGCAAGAAGTACAATCTTGTAATCGGCGCAAAGACAGCCGAGTTCATCAAGATTAAGCTCGGAAGTGCACTCCCTATGGAGGAGCAGTTCGTGAGCGTGTACGGAAGAGACCTCGTGACAGGTCTGCCTATGGCAAGAGAGATTTCATCGACTGTCGTCTATGACTGTCTGATTGACTTCATACACTCGATAGTTGACTCGATAAAGATGATACTTGAGAGGACTCCGCCTGAGCTTGCATCGGATATCATCGATACGGGCATACACCTTACGGGAGGTTCATCGGGAATAAGGCATCTTGCAGACCTCATAAACAATGAGACGGATCTCAATGTCGTGATCTCCGACGAGCCGTCAGAGAGCGTTGTGCGGGGAATAAAGACGATTATCGAGGATCCGGAGTTTACCGAGATTGCGTATATCCCTAAGGAAAAGATATACGATTAAAGATTTGTATTACTATTTGTGAGGTTTAGAATGGAAAAGAAACCGCAATTACACGTTTCACAGAAATTTATGCTTACGATACTCACGGTACTGTGCCTTATACTGATTGCAATATCATTTTTTACGGATAAGCTGACAGCTCCCGTGCAGAACTTGCTCTCGTATGTGATTACACCGTTGCAGAAGGGCATTAACGGAATGGGACTGTGGCTTACCGACAGGGCAGACTATTTTGCAACCATAGATGAGCTGCGGACACAGAATGAGGAACTGAGGGCGCAGCTTGACGAGGTCAAGGAGAAAAATCTTATTCTCGTGCAGGATCAGATTGAGCTTAACAATCTCCGCGAGCTGTATGCGCTTGACAACAAGATACCGGGCTATGAGAAGCTTGCAGCCCGCGTTATCGGAAAGAGTTCAGGAAACTGGTTCTCAACATTTACGATAGATAAGGGCAGCAAGGACGGAATACTCGTGGATATGAATGTTATCTGTGGAAACGGGCTTGTGGGCATTGTGACAGGGGTCACGGATAATACGGCAACCGTCAGAAGCATAATTGACGACAACAGCAATGTCACAGGCATGCTCGTGACATCCTCTGACACCTGCAATATAAGAGGAGACTTAGAGCTTATGGACAGCGGCTATGTTCATCTTGAATACCTGCGTAAGGATGTTGATGCTTCGGACGGCGACATGATTGTGACGTCCAACATAAGTGATAAGTATATTCAGGGTATTCTTATAGGATATGTAAAGAATGTATCGGAGGATGCCAACAGCCTCACACAGTCGGGATATCTTGTCCCTGCGGTCGATTTCGAGCGTCTGACAGAGGTTCTTGTGATAATGCAGCTCAAGGAAAAATAAACTCAAGGGGTAATTGCCGGGAAATGAAAATTAGTATAAAACGAACTTTGTATTGTGTTTTTTCTATAATAATTACATATGTCCTGCAGGTGAGTGCCTTTTCATACCTTGAAATAGCCGGAATTAAGCCCAATCTTCTTCTGATGATAACCTGCATCACGGGTTTTACCATGGGAAGCAGAATGGGACTTATGGAGGGCTTTTTTGCGGGATTGCTGCTTGATTTAATGGCAGGAGGAAGGGTAGGATTTACTGCACTTGTATACATGTATGCCGGAGCGCTTAACGGTTTCTTTTACAAGGACTACGTGAAGGAGGAGCTGTTTCTTCCGATGGCACTCGTTGCTGTGAGCACTTTTACATATGAATTTCTATATTATGTATTTTATTTCTTACTTCAGAATAAGTTGAGATTATCTTATTATCTTACCAGGATTATTATTCCTGAGGTTATATATACGGTTTTGATGACCCTTTTGGCATATGTATTTATATATTTTATAACCCGAAAGGTTGAGCAGTCGAAAAAGAGGAGGACTGTGACCAGTGCTTAAAGAGGACTTGAAAATTATTTGGGACTATGTGAAGAACATTCTTCGTTCAAGGCTGCTGCCGTTGATGATATTCTCCACGGTTCTTTTTGGTATACTCATATATAAGCTTTTTAACCTGCAGATTGTACACGTCGAGGACTATAAGGTTAATTATGCACAGAAGGCAGAAAAAAC